>JASFPU010000539.1:0-3010 GCA_050115855.1 Holophagae bacterium | reverse complement strand
GGCGATGACACGGTCAGCGGTGGACGAGGTGCTTGATCTCGGACTGGCCGAGCTCGGACTCGGCGGTGATCACCACCGCGGACGTGCCGCCGGAGAACTCGGGCAGCGGCGCCGACGCGGTGAACCGGCCATCGTCGTCGGTGGTACCTTCCGCCAACACCAGGCGCCGGGGTTCCGACGTCGACTTGAACAGCACGGTGATCTGCACGCCGACCTGCGCCGTCTGGGAATCGGAGTCCACCGCGGAGATCGAGATCTCCGCAGACTCCCCGTACACGAAGTCGTGGCTGTTGATCGCGCGCAGCACGAGGTGGGCTCGCCCTCGCTGGGCGGCCAGGTAATCGAGGATGACCTGGTCGAGCGTCGGCTCCTCCGCGGCGTCCGGTTCGGCGTCCTCGGCCGCGCCGTCGGTGCGCGGGCGGTCGCGCGAGATGTTCGTGTCGTCGTCGTCACTGACCGGCGCCGGCTCGTCCGACAGCTCGTCCAGCCGGCCTCGACGGATCGCCTCGCCGATCGCGTGGTGCTGGCGTTCCATGAGCGCCGCGATGGCGTCGTTGTCCACGTTCTGCTCGACCAGATCCTGGTACGACGTGCGTTTCGAGTACAGAATCTCACCCCGGGCGTAGACCAGGCTTTCGATGATCGGGTTGGAACGACCCTTGTCCTCGGTCTGGACGTGATAGGTCGTCCCCGCGTGCTTGATGTCCGTGTTGTATCCGGTCAACACCACCGTTGAGGCTCCATCCGAATCGCCAGCATCCAGGCTACCCGCTCGACGATCGATGGTCAATCACTGCGGGGTTTGCGGGCCGGATCGCGGCTTTGGTGCGGACCGGTTGAACGGACCCGGTTCGGCGCTCGTTTCGCCCCCACGCCGGTGGTCGATCCGAGGTGATCCACGACGCCGTCATGCCGGATCCCCCGGTCGCGGTCCAGCCGCCCATCGCGCGGTACAATCGGGCCGTGGCGTCGCTTTCGGTCCTGTTCATCTGCGTCGGCAACACCTGCCGATCGCCGATGGCGGAGGCCATCGCGCGTGGTCTGAGCGGCGGCGAGGTGATCGCTGCGTCGGCCGGTGTGATGCCGTTCGGCCGAATCGTCGACGCCACCCGCGTCACCCTCGACGAGCTCGGTTACGACAGCTCGAACTTGACGTCCAAGGGTCTCGAAGAGGTCGACCTCTCTCGCTTCGACGTCATCGTGTCGCTGCTCGGCCCGGCCGGCCTCAGCAGTCTGCCGAGGAGCCTCGGCGCCGAGCTCGAGAGCTGGTCGATCCGTGACCCCTACGGCGAGGACGAGGTGACCTATCGAGCCGTCGCCCGTGAGCTCGAGCGACGCATTCGGAATCTTCTCGCAGAGCACTTCGATCGGGAACTTCCTCTCATCTGACCCGTCACACTGGTGTCACCGCGGGATGCTCGGTCGGCACGGCGCACCGAGAAGACGTTGGAAACCCGGCGGACCGTGGCACACTTGAGCCGTGGTCTTCGACGAGGTCTACGAGCGCTTCCGGCGGCCGGTCTGGCGCCTCGCACGGCGTCTGACCGAGAGTGACGAGGAGGCTTTCGATGCGACCCAGGAGATCTTCCTCAGAGTGTGGCGCGGTCTGCCCGGGTTTCGCGGTGACAGCCGCCTGTCAACCTGGGTCTTCCAGATTGCCTGGAACTACCTGCGCAGCTTCCGCCGGAGTCGCGGCCGGCATCTGGTTGCGGTCGCGGACACGGACGACGAGGTGGTGGCGCGGTCACCCGACCCGAATCCGGGCCCGGAACGGCGGGCGGTGGCGGTCGACCTGCTGGACCGCATCGGACCCGCGCTCGACCGGCTGCCAGAGCAGCACCGCGTTGTGCTCTGGCTGCGCGACGGCGAAGATCTCAGCTACGCCGAGATCGCCGATGTGCTCGACGTTCCGATCGGCACCGTTCGATCGCGTTTGGCGCGCGCCAGAGCAGCTCTCAAAAAGGCGGTGGACCCGTGATGGATGATCACCTGATCGAGCTGGCGAGCCGCTACGTCGACGGCGACCTCGACGCCGAGGCGGCGGCTCGGCTCGAGCAGCGGGCCGCATCCGATCGGGAGCTCGCCGAGACCATCGCGTCGTTTCGACGTCTCCGCGCCTCGGTGGCGTCGTACGCCGACCGCCTGCGGCCGCCGGCCGAACTGGACGCCGTCATGGAGCCCCTGAGCCGCGCTGCCGAAGCGCCGAGGCGCCACGTGCGTCCGGCGTTCCGCTGGCTGGCGACCGCAGCGGTGGTGGTGCTCGGTGTCACCGTCGGCGTCGAGGTCGCGCGACGCAACCCCGAACCGGCGGCGCCCGACCGCAGCCCACACGGCCGCGCGCCCGAGCCCGATCGCGGGATCTTCGAGCTCGCTCCGCTGCCGAGCGCGGTCGCCACGGGCGATCGCGCGGTCGGCGCCACTGATCGCCTGCTCGAGGAGCGGCCGACCGAGCCGCCGGTCCCCGAGCCGCCGCCGCTCGAGGTCATCGGTCCGTTGTCCGTCGAGGCCGACCGAGTACCGGCACGCGACGAACCGCCGACGGCAGTGAGCCAGCGCCAGAAGGCGTCCGCAGCTCCTCAGGCGTCGAGCGCCGGGGACCAGCTCCGGGACCGCGTTCGGGTGGACGCACCGGCCGAGGTCTCGTCGAAAATCGATCGTCAGCGGGCGGCAGGGATCGGGTCGGCGCCGAAGGTGGCACCGTCCGCCGCCACGCCGAACGATGGTTCCGTCACCCGACGAGGAAATGGGGCCACAGTCGAGCTTGAACGCCAGGCAACCGAGCGTCCGGCGGTTCTGATTGTCGACGGGCGACGGATCTGGAGCGGGTCCGTCGTGGCGTGTCCCGAGGGCCGGCTGTCGGTCGTGCTCGAGCTTCGCGCCGGTCGGCTCGTCGCGGTCCGGCCGACCAGCGACGCCGATGAGACGACGGCAGCCGCGACCTGTGCCGCGAAACAGCTCGTTGGTTTGGCGATCGACGGTCTCGGTGACGGCGAGCTGGCCGCCGAGCTCG
>JASFPU010000538.1:0-3016 GCA_050115855.1 Holophagae bacterium | reverse complement strand
GAAGCGGTGGCGACGCTTCGCCGCGGACCACTCACGGTGCGCGCGCTGCAGGACGATCTCGCCGCCAAACCGCCGTGGGCCGCGAACCTGTTGTAGCGATCAGCGGTCAGCGGTCAGCGGTCAGCCATCAGCTCCATCGCACTTCCCGCTCGACAAAACCGCTGTCGCCATTGACTCTGCGCTGAGAGCTGAGAGCTGAGAGCTGACCGCTGACAGCTCAGTACAGACTGGTCAGCCGGTACTCGGCGAGCAGGCGGGCGTCGATGAGGTCGTAGGAGCTGCCCTCGAGGCGGAAGTACTGGGGACCGATGATGTAGTTGCGCTCGATCTTCTGCACGACGAGATCAGGATCCACCAGCATGCGCAGGGGTTTGCTGGCCAGGCTGTAGCTGATGAACCGGAGGTCGTCGCCGGTGTCGAAGGTCCCGTCCCGCCCGGCCGACGTCAGCTCCAGACGGAGCCAGTCACCGGTGCCGAAGTCGGGCTCGTCGCGGGCAAAAAACCGCGCCTGCAGGCCGGCCTCGAGATCGGACCGGACCACCGGATCGTCCTGCCAGTCGTCATCGCGCCGGATCAGCCGGGTCTCGACCCGGTACGGCCGACCCCATCCGTCGTCCTGCCGAACCTCGTAGAACTCGCGCACCGAGGCCGGGGCCATGTCCGTGTCGGCGCCGAAGAAGACGAGCGGAATCCAGCCGCGGACGTTCATGGTCGACTTCGGGGCCAGCTCGGCGGCCCAGTCGCCGTCGAAGTCGAACGCCTCGACCTCGCGGACCGCGTACCTCGACGCGGCGGCACCGATCTCGTACATCCGGTGGATCGTCACCAGCTCGGCGGCCCGGCCGTCGTCGCCGAACGCCATCCAGCGCAGCGTCGTCACCAGGTCGGGACCCGGTCCGGTGTCGCGCAACCTGGCGAAGCCGAGCACCGGCAGCAGGATCAGGACACCGTAGACCGCAACCCGCCAGCCACCGGAGGCGAACTGCTGGACCAGCGATCGGCGCGGCGGTGACGACACGGCGGCCGTCAGGTCCCAGCCGCACTCGGGGCAGATCGTGGTGCGCGGTGGAAGATCCGCACCGCACGAGCCGCATTTCAGCAGGTTGTCCATGGATCGAGGGTAGCGCAGTTCGGCGTCTGCGTCGGCGTCCGCCGGCGCAGACGATTTTGGATTTTGGATGTTGGATAGGATATGGAATTGCTCCCGATCCCGATCCCGATCCCGATCCCGATCCCGACGAGACCGTACCGGAACCGGAGCGCACCCGTTCCGGTTCGCGAGGTCGTCGTTCCCCGCAAACTCAATCGTTGAGGCGGACGTGCCATCTTCACACTTTTCTGGCCCTGCCGCTCCCGTCTCGCCGCGCATTCGGAAAAGTGTGAAGGTGGCAATCGCCGAGCCCGAGCGCCGAACCTCGTGCAGCCACCCCGGTCAGCAGGAAGGCCGCCGGCGCCCGGGCAGCGTGGTCAGTGTCGTTCCGGCGTCCTTCGTACGACCACGCTGCCCGGGCGACGCTGGGTCGATCCCGCCGCCAGGCGGGAGCGAGCCAGAAGGCCGATGTTGCGGGAACCAGACACGACCTTCTGGACCGGTTCGCGCCCCCAGCCCACTCCGACCGGGCTCGGCGAGAGCCACCCGTAGCATTGTTCGGTAGCAGCGCCACGGTGGTGCGGGCGTTCCGCCCGCAACGAGCACGTCTCGGGACCGAACAATGCAACAAGTGGCACTCCACCGGAAACGCGCCTATACCGGCCCACCTCATCTCCGATCCCCGCGACGTCAATCGCCGCCGGCGCCGATCAACGCTGGTGTCGCCGGCCGGTCCGGGCGATCAGCCACCGCATCGGGCCGGGGACGACCGCGGCGGTCCAGGCCATGAATCTCAGGGCGAAGGGGTGGAAGACGACCGGACGTGGGTGGTCGACGACGCTGAGGATGACCTCGGCACACCGTTCGGGCGCGGTCAGCGGGATCACCCTCCCGAGGCTCGGCATGTGCTGTCGAGAGCCGGGGTTGGCGTCGAAGTACTCGCTCGAGACCTCACCGAAGCAGACCAGCGAGCTGGTGACTCCGGTCCCTCTGAGATCCTGGCGCAGGGCCTCATGGAGCCCGCGCAGCGCCCAGCGTGACGCGGTGTAGGCGGTGGCGCCGGGCCACGGGATGATCGACGCCGGAGACCCGATGTGGATCAGGTGCCCGCTGCGGGCCGCCACCATGTCACCGCCGAACGTGCGGCTGACGTGCGCGGCGGCGAGGTATGGCGCCCCGATCATGGTGTCGATCTGGTCGGCCGTGGTCTCCTCGAGAAAGCGCCAGACCCCCGCTCCGGCCGAGTTCACCACCAGCCGCGGCGCACCCCACTCGGCGCGGACGCGATCCGCCATCCGGTCGACGGCGACACCGTTGGCGGCGTCGATCGCCACCGCCATCGCGGCGCCCCCTGCAGCGACGATCTCGTTGGCGAGCGCGTCCAACCTGTCGGCGCGCCGCGCCACCAGCACGACCCGCCAGCCGCCGGCGGCGAGCGCCCGGGCGGTCGCCGCACCGATGCCGCTCGACGCGCCAGTGACCACCGCGATCGGTCCAGGTTGCTGGTTCATGACGTCAGGGTAGCGCAGATGTCTCCATCGCGTCCGATGCCGATGTTGGATATTGGATTTTGGATGGTGGATAGGCGATGGAATCGATCCCGATCCCGTTCCCGATCCCGTGCCCGAATGCAGCGGCAGCAATCAGCGGCAGCCGCAGCGATCAGCGGCAGCGACAGCGATCAGCGGCAGCGACAGCGAACAGACACGCCCTCGATCCCCGCGAGTTCAATCGCCGCCGGCGGGCGTGCCGGGTACGGCATTGTGCTCGCATCGCCTCCCGGCCGCGAGCTCTCACCGCACAATGCCGATACCGGGCAACCGCCGAGCCCGAGCGTTCTACGACGTGCAGACCATCCGGCCAGCAGGCAGGCCGCCGGCGCCCGAGCAGCGCGGCCGCAGCTTCTCCGGTTTCGTTCGAGCGCCG
>JASFPU010000537.1:0-3027 GCA_050115855.1 Holophagae bacterium | reverse complement strand
CGTTCGTCGTGCTGGCGACCCAGAACCCGATCGAGCAGGAGGGGACCTACCCACTGCCGGAGGCGCAGCTGGACCGCTTCCTGTTCAAGGTCCGGGTCGACTACCCGTCGGTCGAGGAGGAGCGCCGCGTGCTCGAGCTCCACCTGGCGGAGTCCTTTCCGGTGCCGGAGCAGACCACCGATCTCGGGGCGCTGACCGAGCTCGGAGACGTCGTCCGCCAGGTCTACCTCGACGAGCGGATCAAGGCCTACATCGTCAACCTGGTCGCCGCGACCCGTGCCCCCGCCGAGGTCGGCCTGGGCGACCTGGTGCCGCTCATCGGATTCGGCGCGTCGCCGCGCGCCTCGATCGCGCTCGCGATCGGCGCGCGTGCCCTGGCCATGATCCGCGGCCGCGCCTACGTCGCGCCGGAGGACGTCAAGGAGCTCGCGCCGATGGTCCTGCGCCACCGCCTCGTGCTGACCTACGAGGCCGAGGCCGAGGGCGTGACGGTCGAGGAGGTGGTCGATCGGGTCCTGCTCGCGGTGGAGGTGCCGTGACCGGACGTCTGGCCGCCTACCTCGGGCGCCCGCGCCCGGTCGACGTGGCGAGCACGGCCGCCGCGGAGCTCCGGGCCCAGGTCCGCCGGCTCGAGATCCGCGCCCGCCAGGCCATGGAGGCCGGGCTCGTCGGGCAGTATCAGAGCGCGTTCCGCGGTCTCGGTCTCGAGTTCGAGGAGGTCCGTGAGTACCGCTTCGGAGACGATGTGCGGACCATCGACTGGAACGTCACCGCCCGGACCGGCGAGCTCTATGTCAAGCGCTACCGCGAGGAGCGGGATCTCACCGTGCTGCTGCTCGTCGATCTGTCGGGCTCGACCCGCTTCGGCTCGGGCGTGATGACGGTGCACGACCTGGTTGCCGAGGTGTCGAGCCTGTTCGCGCTGTCGGCGGCGCGCCGGGACCGGATCGGCGCCATCCTGTTCGACGACGAGCTGCGGGCGGTCATCCCGCCCCGGCTGGGATGGCGCCACGGGCTGCGGGTGGTGCGCGAGGTGCTCGGCGCCACGCCGGCCGGGTCGGGGACCGCACTCGCCACGGCGCTCCGAGCGGCGGGGCGGTTGCTCCACCGTCGGGGCGTGGTCATCGCCATCATCGACCGCAGCTGCCCGCTGCCCCGGCGCGAGCTGCTCGCCCTCGGCGCGCGGCACGAGGTCGTGCTGGTCCGCGCCGCCGACGAGCTCGCGAGCCGGGGCCTGACCGGCGCGCAGCTGCCGGTGGCCGACGCCGAGACCGGCCGCCCGGGCCTGGTTCGCGGTCGACCGCGTGACGTCGCCGACCCGGTGCCGCCGGGCATCGACGTCGTCGATCTGGTGACCGACACCGACTACCTGCCCGCGGTTCGGACGCTGCTCGAACGACGGGAGAAACGTGTTCGTGCGTAGTCTTCGGGCACTGCTGCGGGTGGTGGGGGGGGTCGGCGCGGCCGCCGTCGCGGCGGCCGACGACCCAACGCTGTCGCTCGAGGTGTCACCGAGCTCGGTGAGGGTCGGCGACCGGGTCGACGTCGTCGTCTCGGCGCGCGGCGGTGGCGACGGGTTGTGGGGCGAGCCGACCGTCGCCGTCACCGACGACGGTCCCTGGGCCCTGGTCGACGGGCCGACTGCGGTGGCGGGCGCGAGACCCCCGGCCTGGACGCTGGTCCTGGCCCCGCTCGAGCTCGGCGAGCAGTCGCTGCCCAACATCTCGGTGTCGCTCCGCATGCCGGACGGCGAGCCGGTCACCGTGACCGGCGACGCGCCGCCGGCCGTCGAGGTGGTTTCGGTGTTGCCCGAGGGTGATGAGCCGCCGGAGCCGGCGCCGCTGCGCGATCCGATCGGCGTCGCTGGCTTTCCGTGGGAGTGGGTGCTGCCCGCCCTCGTGGTGCTGCTGCCGCTCGGTCTGGCCGCCGCCTGGTGGTGGCGGAGTCGAGGTTCCGCCGAGGCCGATGCCCGTCCGTCGCTGCCGCCGTTGGCCGAGCTCGAGGCGCTCGCTCGGACGCTCGGCGAGCGCGCCGGTCGGGAGCCCGCGGACGGCGTCTGCGATCGGTTGGCGGCCGGGCTGCGGCGCTACCTCGAGCGGCGGACCGGCGAGCCGGCGGGCGAGATGACGTCGTTCGAGCTGCGCCTGCTGGCGCGACGGCGGGGCTGGCCGGAGACCAGCCAACGACTGGTCCAGCGGGTGATGCACGTCGCCGACGGGGTTCGTTTCGGCCGCCGCACGTGCCCCGACGACGAGCTCCGTGGGGCGATCGGCGGCGCGGTCGACGCGGCGCGGTCGATCGAAGCCTTCCTCGAACCCGCCGATCGCGACGACGCCGCGGTGGGGGAGGGTGCATGATCCGGCTCGCCTCGCCGTGGTGGATCGCTCTGGCCGGCGTGGCGATCGTCCTGGTCGCGCTCTGGCTGCTGCGACGCCGGTGGCAGCGCTTCCCGTTCCCCGACGTCGGCGCCGCGCTCGGCCGGTCCGGTCGGCTGCCGGAGCGCACGGTGGTGGCGGGTGTGCTCGCCGCTCTCGCGCTCGCCCCGCTGGCGGTCGCGCTGGCGCGGCCGCAGGAGGTCCTGTCGCGCCGACTCGAGCGCGCCGAGGGTGTCGACCTGGTGATCGCGCTCGACGTCTCGGGGTCGATGTCGGCGCTCGACTTCCAACCGACCGATCGCCTGGGTGTCGCCAAGGAGGTCATCGACAGCTTCCTCGACCGGCGGCCCGATGACCGGTTCGCGCTGGTCGTCTTCGCCGGTGCGGCGGTGACGCTGTGCCCGCTGACCCTGGATCACGCCGTCGCGCGACACCTTCTCGACCAGGTCCGGCACGGGACGCTGCCCGACGGCACGGCGATCGGTCTCGGGCTCGGCACGGCGGTGGCGCGCCTGCGCCACTCCGAAGCCGAGTCCAAGGTCATCGTCCTGGTCACCGACGGCTCGAACAACACCGGCCAGCTGGATCCGGTCAACGCGGCCGAGATGGCGGCCGATCTCGGGATCACCGTCCACACCGTTCTGGTCGGCCG
>JASFPU010000536.1:0-3028 GCA_050115855.1 Holophagae bacterium | reverse complement strand
CGAATGACCGCTCTCTCGAAAGTTCTCCGAGACGAGACGACTCTTCGGATGAGGACCACACTCCCAGGTTCGATGCTAAGATCCCAACAGGATGCCTGTGCTGTCCAAGCGTGGGATCCAGGTCTGATAAGGAGTCGGAGAAACGCCGGGGTCTCAACAGCCTCGGGGGTCGGAAAGGGGGATGCCGACACCGCGCCGAGCGCAGCCGGTCGGACATTCGTCGGGGCGTTTCGGATTCGGAGAGTTCACTGTCATCATCCGTTCATTTTTTGAGGAGGGAGCACCATGAATTCGAAAAAGATCGGGACCACGATCGCCGTTCTCATCGCCGCAGTCGGCATCACCGCGACCGCATCGGCGGACAACTTCCTGGTTGTCAACGACACCAGCTCGACGAGCTGTGACACCATCGAGGCGGCGTTGACAGCTCTGACGCACACCTTCACTCGACTGACCACGGCTGAAACCACGGCATTGACGCCGAACGACGTCATGACCACGTACAACGCGGTGTTCTGGATGGGGTCTCCATCGAGCGGCACAGAGCATGACTGGTGCATGGCGCTCATGGATGCCGGGGGCAATCTCCTGGTGGCTGACAATGACTTCGGCTACTTCTACGGAGGTGGCACCTATCCTATCTACACCACCTACTTCGAATCCACCTACGTGTCCGACGCCGGCTCCAGCGGCACCCTCACCGGGCAGGGCATCATGACCGGCATCAACCCCGACATCTCGTCCGATCCGTACCCCGATGACTTCACCATCTCGGGCGCGAACGGCACGGTCATCTTCGACGCCCCGTCGACGAACGTGGCCGGCACGGCCATCGAACGGACCCCGGTGACGGAGACCTACCGGGGGATCTACCTGTCATGGGACTTCGTGAACACATCGGCGGCGGATGTCAACTCCATTACAGCCGCCATCGTCGCGTACCTGAGCGAGCCGGTGATCCCGGTCGAGCTGATGAGCTTCAGCATCGAGTAGGCCACCGGCGCCGGCGTAGAGCGAAACCAGAGCCGCGCCCGCAGCAGGGCGCGGCTCTCTTCATTCTCCTGAGCTGGAGGAGTACCATGTGATGCCCGGCAGGGAAGCCGGTAGCAGGGAGGACAGCACGATGCGAATCAGGTTGTGGACCGTAGTCGCGATGCTGGTGCTGGTGGGATCGATCGGCGCGGCCGAGGACGAAACGCTGATCTGGAACGACCGGGCCGACATTCCGGAGCAGTACAAGTGGAACATCGCCGACATCCTGCCGGACGAGGCCGCGTTCGACGCCACGGTCACCAAGATCGAGGCGATGCTGCCGAAGCTCCACAGCTACGCCGGCCGGCTCGGCGACAGCCCGGAGGTGCTCGCCGACGCCCTCGATCTGGCCTACGACATCCAGCGCACCGCGATGGACGCCATCGTCTGGGCCAACCAGCGGCAGCACACCGACACCCGTGACCAGGCGGCGAACGCGACGCTGGCCAGGGCACGCGCCCTGGGTGCCAAGGTCGCCGAGGCGACGTCGTTCATCCACCCGGAGATCGCCGCGATTCCGGCGGACACGCTGTCCGAGTTCATGAAGGACGAACGGCTCGAGACCTATCGGCACCCGATCGACGACGTCACCCGCCTCGCCGAGCACATCCGCTCGAAGGACATCGAGCAGGTGCTCGCGACCGCCGCGCTGCTGCGCGGCGCGCCGAGCCAGATCTACTCGGACCTGACCGACGCCGACATCCAGTGGCCGACCATCCAGGGCGAGGACGGCGAGGACATCACCGCAACCCCGTCGCTGTTCTACTCATTCCTGGCCAGCGACGACCGCCGCGTGCGGCGCGACGCCGCGCTCGCCATCTTCGGCACCTACGACAGCCACGGCAACACCTTCTCCAGCACGTTGGGCGCGTCGATCCAAAAGGACATCTGGTTGGCCCGCACGCGCGGCTACGCCTCGACCCTCGAGGCCGCCCTCGACGCCGACAACGTCCCGCGCGTGGTGCCCGACACCATGGTCAAGGCGGTGCACGCCAACCTCGACGCGATCCACCGCTACGTCGCCCTGCGCAAGAAGGTGCTCGGCCTCGATGACTTCCACATCTACGACCTGTACGTACCGATCGTCGAACAGGGCCACGAGCGATACACCTTCGACGAGGGTTGGGCGCTCGCCATGCAGTACTGGAAGGACACCTTCGGTGACGAGTACGCCGCCGCCGCCGAGCGCGGCCGGACCGAGCGTTGGATCGACGTCTACACCAGCCCCGGCAAGCGGGGCGGCGCCTACTCGTGGGGCACCTACAACTCGCATCCCTACCTGTTCCTCAACTGGGGCGGCACGCTCGAGGACGTGTTCACCCTGGTACACGAGATGGGCCACTCGATCCACACCTACCTGGCCGACGAGAACCAGCCGTTCCACCTCGCCGACTACTCGCTGTTCATCGCCGAGGTCGCATCGGTCGCGTCGGAGTCGCTGTTCTTCGAGTGGATGCTCGACCGCGCCGAGACCCCGGAGGAGCGTCTCGCGTTGCTCAACTACCGGCTCAACAGCATGACCGGGACCTTCCTGCGCCAGCTGTTCTTCCACGAGTTCGAGTCCACCGCCCACGCCATGGCGGAGCGCGGTGAACCGCTCACCAAGGCGTCGCTCGGCAAGGTCTGGGGCGACCTGTGGGTGGAGTACTACGGGCCCGAGGTGACGCTCGACGAAGTCTACCGCTCGGGCTGGGCCCGGATCCCGCACTTCTACCGCACCTTCTACGTCTGGAAGTACGCATCGTCGTTCGCCGCCGGCGAGGCGTTCGCCGGCCGGGTGCGCAGCGGCGACGCAAGCGCGGTCCAGGACTACCTCGACGTCCTCAAGCTCGGCGGCAGCGTCTACCCGATGGATGCGCTCAAGCGCGCCGGCATCGATCTCACCGATCCCGACGTCATCGGCACCGTGATGGTGCGCTGGAATGAGATCCTGAGCGAAATGGAGGAGCTGCTGCTCGACTGACCGCAGGCACGCATTCAACCCGACGCCCCGCCG
>JASFPU010000535.1:0-3044 GCA_050115855.1 Holophagae bacterium | reverse complement strand
GCCCTCACGCGCGTACGCCCTCAGACCGTCACGCCCCCGCCATCTCGCGGATCTTCTGCTGCAGCTGCTCCGAGTCGATGCCTTGATGGCCCATCTGCTGCCACAGACCGCCGAGCCCCTCGCGGTGCGTGCCGACGTGGTCGTAGCCGGGGGTGAGGCCGCGTCGGAGCAGCCAGGTGCCGAAGCGGGAGCCCAGCCCCGTGGTGCGGTTGAGGCTCTCGGCGACCAAAACCCATCGGCTCGAGCCGATCTTCGCCAGCATCTCGTCATCGATCACGTTGAGAGTCGGCTTGTTGACCAGACCGACGTCGACACCGTCAGCGCGCAGCCGCTCGACCGCGTCGAGCGCCCGGTACAGCGTTTCGCCGAAGCTGACGACGAAGCCGCCGTCCGGCGACGCGTCGCGGATCAGCTCGTCTCTGCCCGGCTCGAAGACGTAGCCGTCGCCGTGCAGCTCGACCCCCGATTCGTCGAGGATCGCCGGGACCTTCGACCGTGTCGAGAACACGAATCGGAGCCCGCCGTCGTGGAAGATCCGTTTGACACAGGCCGTCATCTGACCGCCGTCGGCGGGGAAGTAGAGCCGGGTCGGCGGTTCGGAGTCATCGAGCCCGTTGTCGGCGAAGAAGTTGTTCAGACCGAAGTGGCAGGTGTTGTCGGCCATGTCGTCGACCCCGGCGTGGGAGAAGTGGCACAGCAGGTTGCAGCGGTTGAGCCGTGCCATGGTGATCTCCGACACCACCATCTCGAGAAAGGCGCTGAAGGTGCCGAAGATCCCCTGCGCGCCGTCGGCCATGCCGAAGCCGGCCGCCGCGGCGAGGTTGGTGCGCTCCATGACGCCCGAGCCGACGTAGATCTCCGGGTAGGCCTTCCTGATGTGGACCAGACCGCACGAGCCCTCGAGATCCGAATCGAAGACCCGAACGGTGGCGCGCCGCGTCGCCTCCTCCATCCCGTCGAGGACCTCGACCACCGCGTGACCGAACAGGTTGCGGTTCGACGCCCGCTCGTCGCTCACTCCGAGGTAGACGTGTGGGTTCGGGCTCGTGCCGAGAGTGTCCAGAAACGCTGCAGCCTCGGTGCGACCCCGGGCGGTCAGGTATTCCTTGGCGATCTCCACCGAAACCACGTCGTGCGCCTTCGGGGTGCCCTCGACACCGGGGATGCCGATCGCCATGACCCGTGTGTTGACGACCGCGACCGGACCGGGTGTGGTCAGGGCGCGCGCCATCCTGGTGTACAGCGACGCGAGGTCCTCGCCGTCGCCCTCGTCGACGGTCAGGCCGTGACCGGCCAGGGTCCTGGCGACCGAGAAGCCCGGCATGTAGTGGCTCGGGTGGCCGGCGATGGTGACGTCGTTGTCGTCGATGACGAGCTTGACGTCGAGCCGGTTCGCGACCGCCATCCGGGCCGCCTCGGCGTCGTTGCCCTCCTGCTGCGAGCCGTCCGAACCGAAGCAGAAGACCGCCGTGCCCGGGTTGGCCATGGCGACGCCGTTGACGTGGGGCCACAGGTGACCGAGGCGCCCCGAGCTGAAGCCGAGTCCGGGGGTGTGACCGAGCTCCGGGTGGCCGGGCAGATGGGCGCCGGCCTGCCGGTAATGGAGCAGGTCGGTCGCCGGCAGGTGGCCGTTGAGCACCGACAGCAGGTACTGGATCGCCACCCGGTGGCCGGCCTCGTCGAAGTACGCGTGCAGCGCGTGGCCGCCGCGCATGAAGCCGTCGGCGATCAGCACCTCGGGGACGATGTCGTAGGCGCCGCCGGTATGGCCGCCGACGCCGTGCGCCGCCCCGGTCGCGGTGAAGAACACGATGGCGTCGCGGCACAGCTGGACGTTGGCGGCGAGCTGCTCGAGCTCGTCGGCGGTCAGGGTCTCCACCGTCGGGTCCAACACCAGGGGGCGGAACGACTCCAGATCGATCGGGAAGGTCTCGTCGGTCATTCGGCAGCTCCTTGAAGCGATCGCGTTCGTATCGACCCGGGCGCAGGCGCGATTGTCGAAGTGAGCATAAAGGAGCCTGCCATTCAGGGGAAGTCCGGCAGCCGGAGTGTCGGCGCACATTTGGAAACAGGAAATTGACAACCACAGATGCTACCTCTATTGTTTACGTGGTTGAAACAACGTTCTTGTTTGCTTCTTTAATTCTGAGATCGTGTCGAAATTTCTATTGGAAGAGGAGGGGAAGATGTTGCGTTCGAACTGTCTCGTTTTCGTGTTGCTCGTGCTGGTTCTGATGGCTGGCGCAGTGGTGGTCAACGCCCAGGACGCGCCGGACTCGAGCCACCTCGGGTGGTGGGACGCCGTGGCCGCGAAACCGCCCGGCAACGCGGTGCCGCCGGCGCCGGATCCGGATGTCATCCGCCAGGGGGGCGACACCTGTGCCTCGGCAACCGTGATCGGCTCGCTGCCGTTCACCGCCGACGGCACCACGGTCGGCTACACGGACGACTATGAGGAGGTCTGCCCCTACAGCAGCACGTCGCCCGACGTGGTGTACTCGTTCACACCGGCGACGGACATGGCGATCGACATCAGCTTGTGCACCGGCACAACCAACTATGACACCAAGCTCTTCGTCTACGAAGGGTCGTGCCCTGGGGCTGGATTCGTCGCGTGCAACGACGACTCGTGCAGCGCGCCGCTGTACCCGTCGACCTTCATCTCCTCTCTGGAGAACGTGGCGCTGACTGCCGGTCAGACCTACTACATCGTGGTCGACGGCTACGGTGGTGATTCCGGGCCCTACACGATCGACGTCACCGAGTGGCAGCCGCCGCCACCGCCGGCCGAGTGCGATGGTCCGGAGCTGCTCTACTACCAGACGGTGATGGGTCCCGACGACTCGTGGAACGCCTTCACCAGCGGCGAGGGGCCGACCTTCAACTACACCGTGTACGACAACTTCACCAGCGACAACTTCTCGATCACCGACTTCCACTGGTGGGGTCTGAGCCTGTTCTGGAACGGAGCGGGCTGGGACGCCTGCGACCCGACGGGGATGACCTTCGACGTCACGTTCCATCCCGACAACGCTGGCGAGCCG
>JASFPU010000534.1:0-3046 GCA_050115855.1 Holophagae bacterium | reverse complement strand
ACAAACCGGGTCGGTTCGCGGTCGCCGACGGCGGGACGATCCTGCTCGACGAGATCGGCGACGTGTCATCGGCGATGCAGGTCCGCCTGCTTCGGGTTCTTCAGGAGCGGGTCTACGAGCCGCTCGGTTCGGTCACCCCGGTCCCGGTCGACGTCCGCATCGTGACCGCCACCCACCGCGACCTCCGATCGCTCGTCTCCGAGGGCCGTTTCCGCGAGGATCTCTACTACCGGATCAATGTCTTCCGACTCAAGCTGCCCCCGTTGACTGAGCGACGTGAGGACATCCCGCTGCTCATCGACCACTTCATCGGTCGATTCAACACGATCCAGAACAAGAACGTCGCCGGCGTCTCGGCCGACGTTCTGGAGCTGCTCATGAGGTGCGAGTACCCCGGCAACGCACGCGAGCTCGAGAACATCATCGAGCACGCGTTCGTGCTCTGTCGGGGCGGCATCATCGAGCTCCACCACCTCCCCCAGGAGATTCTCGAGCACGCTGGTCTGGGGCCGACGCGGACCGGTTCGAAAACCAGCCTCCGGGCCATGGAGGCGGTGCTCATCGCCGACGCGCTGCGGCGCAACAACGGCAACCGGAAGGCGACGGCCGAGGAGCTCGGTATCCATCCGGCGACGCTTCGACGCAAGATCCGACGCCTCGCGATCGACGTCCCGGCCCATGACGGCCGTCGAAGGAGCGATCGGGCGACCACGGAAGATCCCGCGTAAAACGCGCATTTCGCGCGTTTGTCCCCCTCAAGAACGCGCAATCCGCGACCCCCACCCCGGTCACGAGGGTGCATTCAGGCGAGCCGTCTCCTGCCGGCGGACTGGCACCGACGTTGCAGCACTCGTCAGCATGAGAATCGCAATTCCCATCTGGAACGGTCACGTGTCGCCAGTCTTCGATGTCGCCCACGAGGTCGCCGTGTTCGACATCGATCGTGATCGCGGGGTCGCCTCGGTCGGGACCACCCACCCGCTCCCTTCCGGCCGGCCCGCCGCCGGCCTCGAGGCGCTCGGGATCGATCTGCTGATCTGCTCGGCGATCTCGCCCGCCCTTGAAGCCGTGCTGTGGGTCTCCGGGATCGAGGTCATCGCCGACGTCTGCGGCTCACCACCAGGCATCGCGGCGTCGTTCGCCCGCGGCGGCAGCTCACTCGACGACTTCCGCGCCCCCGGCAGCGTCCGTCCGAGACACTCGGCAGCCGAGCTGTCGTCCGACACCGGCCCTGGATCCGATCGGAGCACGGCGCGGTCGGCCAGAAAGGAGAGACCATGACCAGGCACACCCCACGCCGCGTGTTCGGGCCCGTGATGTCGCGTCGGCTCGGACGTTCGCTTGGCGTCGACCCGATTCCATTCAAAACCTGCAATCAGAACTGCATTTACTGTCAACTCGGGCGGACCCGGAGCTTCGCCCGCCGACGCCGTTCGTTCGTCAGCACCACCGACATCTTCTCCGAGATCGCCACCGCACTGGAGCACGATCGCGGTGCGCCGATCGACTGGATCACCTTCGTCGGATCCGGAGAGACGACCCTGTTCGCCGGTCTCGGTCCGTTGATCCGCTTCGTCAAGACCATGACCGAGATTCCGGTTGCGGTGATCACCAACGGCACGCTCCTCTCCCACCCGGAAGTTCGACGCGAGCTGCGGACGGCCGACGCGGTGCTGCCGTCCATCGATGCTGGTGACCGGGAGCTCTATCAACGGATCAACCGGCCCCACCCCGACCTCTCGTTCGACCGTCACATCGATGGACTGATGGCCTTCAGACAGATGTACCAGGGACGCCTTTGGATCGAGGTCATGCTGGTGAGCGGTGTCAACGACACTCCCGAGGCGCTGGCCGATCTGGCCACCGTCCTGACGAGGATCGAGCCGGACGAGATCCACCTGTCGACCCCGACCCGGCCGCCTGCCGAACCCTGGGTCCGACCTCTGAATCGGTCCTCCCTGGAGCGGGCCGCGGCGGTCTTCGAGCCTGCCGCCACGGTGATCATCCCGGAGGGCGTCGACGATGGCTTCGAGCTCGCCGGCGAGCTCGACCGAGCCCTGATCGAAATCGTGACCCGGCACCCTCTGCGTGAAGACGAGGTTCGGACGATCGTCGAGCGGCAGATCCGCGCCCGCACCGACATCGTTCTCGCCGAGCTGACCGAGAGCCCCGAGATCCGGATCGTCGAGCGCCTCGGAGACCGTTTCTGGTGCCCCGCCGAGTCTGATTTCCCCGATCCTCGACCGGCTGGGACGCCCGATGCGACCGCGGTGATTCAGGCCTGACCGTTCGCGGCACGCCGATCCAACCCGGTCGATGGCCGACATGCAACGACCCCCGGTCGAACCGGGGGTCGTGGTGGATCGAACGGAGGTTCGCCGCCTAGTGCCATTCCCAGTCGATAAAGCCCGGCTGGGCGTCGACCATCGCGTTGACGATGAGCTCGACGAGGCCGCCATAGTAAATGCCGGCTTTCTCCCAGGCGTCGTAGTACGACAGGATGTCGCGGATCTGGCCCTTGCAGTTGGAGCACGGTGCGCACACGTACTTCGGATGATCCGGATCCATCGGCTCGTCTTGAAAGGCGTCGAGAATCTGGCGGAACTTCCGTCGGCCGGTCATCCTGTGGCGCCAGTCCTGGAAGTTGTGACCCGACATGATCGCGAAGCCCGAACCGCCGCCACAGCAGTAGTTGTCGACGCCATGCGGTGTCATCTCGCGGAATCGGCCTTCGGGCACGACCGCGTCGATGATCTCACGCTGCGGCGACACAACACCCATGAGCCGGACCAGGTTGCAGGGATCGTGCAGGGTGACCGGGAAGTCGTTGCGGCTCTTGTCGAGCTTGAGCACACCCGAACGGATGATGTCGCGCAGGGTGACCATCGAGCTCTCGCGGGGAATGTTGAGGTCTCCCGTCAGAACCTTGTCGGCGATGACGGTGAGCGCCTTGTGGGCGTGACCGCACTCGCCGAGCACGATCTTCTTGACGCCGAGCTTCTTGGCGATCATGGCGTGCCGGACCGCGACCCGTGCGAACTGAACG
>JASFPU010000533.1:0-3046 GCA_050115855.1 Holophagae bacterium | reverse complement strand
CCGTCGAAACGAACCCTGGGGACGGCGTCACCCGCCGCGGCTTCATCGGCTCCGTCGGCGCCGGCGCCGCCGCCGTCGCGGCCGGCGTCTCGAGCCGCGCCGGGGCCGCTGTCGAGATCACCGACCCGGAGGCCATGGTTCGGGTGGCGTTGAGGATCAACGGCCGAACCCACCGGCTGCTGGTCGAGCCGCGCTGGACCCTGCTCTTCGTGCTCCGGGAGCGGCTCGGGCTGACCGGCACCAAGGTCGGCTGCGAGCGCGGCGAGTGCGGCGCGTGCACCGTGCTCATCGACAACCGGCCACGCTACGCCTGCATGACCCTCGCCGTCGAGGCCGAAGGCGCCGAGATCACCACCCTGGAGGGCCTGATGGACGGCGAGAAGCTCGGCGTGACGCAACAGGCGTTCGTCGACGAGGACGCCTTCCAGTGCGGCTACTGCACGCCGGGCCAGATTGTCGCCGCCGAGGGCCTGCTGCGGAGCAACCCGGCGCCGACGGTCGATGAGATCCGGCACGGCATGTCCGGCAACCTGTGTCGCTGCGCCGCCTACGTTCACATCGTCAAGGCCGTGGACCGGGCTGCGGCGGTCAAGAGGGGGGGCTCGAAATGAGCGACGAGAACTACTACGTCGAGGGACCGGTACCCGAGACCCCCGAACCCGGCGAGTACCCCTCGCCGTGGACCGACACCGAGGTCGTCGGCACCCGTCGACCGCGGGTCGACGCCTACGAGCGCGTCAGCGGTGCCGCCCGCTACCCGTCGGACATCGTGCTCCCCGACATGCTGTACGGCGCCATCCTGCGCTGCCCCCACGCTCACGCTCGGATCACGAAGCTGGATCTCGATCCCGCTCGAGACATGCCCGGTGTTGCCGCGGTCCTCAGCGACGCGGATCCCGAGGCCCGGCTCTCCTGGCCCTACGGTCAGGGCGAAAGCTCACCGCTCTTCGTCCGCGACTGCCTCTTCGAGGGCGAGGTCGTGGCCGCGGTCGCGGCCGAGACCCCGCATCAGGCGCGCGACGCGCTGCGGGCGATCCGCGTCGAGTACGAGGTCCTGCCGCACGTCTCGGACCACCGGACCGCGCTCGCCGAGGACGCGCCGCACGCCCGGCAGGGCGGCAATCGGCAGGGCGAGGTCGAGATCTACAGCCGGGGCGACGTCGAGGCCGGCTTCGCCGCCGCCGACGTGGTCCTCGAGGAGGAGTACTCCACACCCTACGAGATCCACAACCCGATGGAGCTCCACGGCGCCGTGGCCCGCTGGGACGGCAACCGGCTCATGATCTGGGAGTCGCTGCAGGGCGTCTTCTCGTCCCAGGCACGGCTCGCGTCGGTGCTCGGCCTGCCGTTGGCCAACGTGACGGTCAGCAACCCATACATGGGCGGGGGCTTCGGTTCCAAGCTCAACACCTCGAAGCACACCGTCATCGCGGCTCTGCTGGCTCGAAAAACCGCGCGCCCGGTCAAGCTCTTCCTCAGCCGGGAGGAGGAGCAGCTGGTCACCGGCAACCGCCCCGGCGTCACCATGCGCCTCAAGGCGGGGGTCACGAAGGACGGCACACTGACCGCCCTTGAGTTCCACGGCGTCACCTCGGCGGGCGCCTACCCTGGCGGCGGTGCCGGGCTCAACGACTGGCAGATCCGCGACCTCTACGCCTGTGACAACGTCCGCTGCACCAACGAGTGGGCGTTCATCAACGCCGGTCCGTCGCGGCCGTTCCGCGCCCCCGGCCACCCTCAGGGCTCCTGGGCCCTCGAGCAGATGATGGACGCTCTCGCCGACGCCATCGACATGGACCCCGTGGAGCTGCGGCTTGCCAACATCACGACGGTCAGCCAGGCGCGCGGCAACCAACCCTACACCTCGACCGGCCTGCGCGAGTGTCTGGTGGAGGGCGCGAAGGCCTTCGGCTGGAAGGCGGAGAGCACGGCCGACCCCGGCTCGGGCCACCTCAGGCGGGGCGTCGGGGTTGCCGCCTGCTCGTGGATCGTGGGCGGCGGTGGACCGCCGTCCACGGTCATCGTCAAGATGTTCTCGGACGGCTCGGTCAACCTCAACATGGGCGCCTCCGACATCGGCACCGGCACCAAGACCTGGGCCGCGATGATCGTCGCCGAGGAGCTCGACGTGCCGGTCGACGAGATCCAGATCGAAAACGCGGACACCGCAGCGACCCAGTACGCGACACCATCGGGTGGCTCGAAGACGGTGCCCACCGAAAGCCCTGCGGTGCGCGAGGCGGCGTACCGGGTCCGCGAGGAGCTGATCGGATTGGCCGCAGCGCAGCTCGGGGTCGACCCCGAGGCACTCACGATCGGCAACGGCCGGGTGGTCAAGGAGGATGACCCCGACTCGGGCGTCGCTTTCGGTGACATCGAGGGTCTGCGCCGCCGGGGCGTCGTGGTCGGCGTCGGCTACCGCGGCGCCAACCCCGAGGGCAAGGTCGTCAACCCGTTCGCCGCCCAGTTCTGCGAGGTCGAGGTCAACACCCGCACGGGCGAAATCCGGGTGCTGCGTTTCCTCGGCGCCCACGACTCCGGCCGGGTGCTCAACCGGTTGACCTACGACAACCAGGTCTTCGGCGGGATCGCCATGGGTATCGGCTTCGGCATGACCGAGGAGCGGATCCTCGACGCCGGACAGACCGGCAAGATGGTCAACATCAGCATGCACGACTACAAGATCCCGACCATGATGGACGTGCCCGCCGACATGACCTCGGTCCCCATCGACCCGCAGGACCACGAGGCCAACACCACGTCGGCCAAGGGTCTCGGCGAGCCGGTCACCATCCCGACCGCAGCCGCCATCGCCAACGCGGTCTACCACGCCACCGGAGTACGGGTGACCCACACCCCCCTCAACCCAATCCAGACGGCGGCGCTCCTCGCCGCGAATCGGGAGGCCTGAGATGCTCCCCAAGTTCAGCTACTCGCGGCCCGAAACCCTGCAGCAGGTCCTGTCGGTTCTCGAGGACCGCACCGCCCGCGTCCACGGCGGCGGCACCGATCTTGTCGGATGCCTGCACGATGGCGTGTTCACCAC
>JASFPU010000532.1:0-3051 GCA_050115855.1 Holophagae bacterium | reverse complement strand
CGAGATAGAGGACGTCGAACCAGTCGCGAAATCGCAGCTGAAACTCGACCTTGTCCAGATGGGACGCGTACATTCGCAGCATGTCGTCGTCCGACGCCGTGTTCTCCTCGCCGCGTCGATCGAGCATCTTGGCCTGTGACGCCAACACCTCGGTCAGGTTCCGCCGCATGAAGATCACCCGGTAGTCGTTGTCCTTCGGGAGGTGTTGCAAAAGCGACGACACCACCTTGATCACTCGGCCCCTGGCGTCGCGGATCCACCCCTTGTCCCCATCGTCCATCTCGGCGAGGTCCTTGACCCGCTCGTCCTCGAAGTACCCCTTCGGATTGTCCTCATCGGCGGTGCGGACGTTGTCGACCACGGTCTCCAGACCGCCCGCCGCGAGCATCTTCATCGCCATCGAGGTGCCCGATCTCGGGAGGCCGGAGACCACAATGACGGGCTTGCCGTGCGTCAGACGGCGGAGCCACCCGCCGAGTATCGACCCCATGATAGTCGTCTCCAGTTATCCTAAAATGTTGTGCTCACGAATGATATGAGCGATCCACCGGATCCGGACCGCTTGCACAGCCGGTCGGCGGGGCCTATACTACACCGCCCAGAGGCGTGGCGACCGCAGATTCGAAATGTCGATGGACCGCCACGGGTTCACTGCAGGGAGCGCACGCGGCCGCAACGCCGATCGGTCCGCGGGAAACGACACGAGACAGATGAAAACCTCAGCGCAACCCACATCACCGGCCCGGGTCTGGCTCGTCCTGGTTGTCCTCGTCGCCGCGGCGGGCGCACCGAGCGTCGCCGACGCCTACATCGGACCCGGCGCGGGATTCGCCGTGCTCGGCTCGTTCGCGGTGCTCTTCGTGACCATGGTGCTGGCCGGGATCTCGATCCTCGCCTGGCCGTTCCGCACCCTGTGGCGGATGATCCGACACCGACGGAGATCGAAGCCTCTGGTCAAGCGGGCCATCTTCATCGGCTTCGACGGCCAGGACGCGCGGATCACCGAGCGGATGATGGACGAAGGCAAGCTGCCCAACTTCTCCCGGCTCGCCGAGCGCGGCTGCTACCGCCGGCTTCGCACCACGTTCCCGTCGATCACGCCGGTCGCCTGGTCGTCGTTCTCGACCGGCACCAATCCGGGCCGGCACAACATCTTCGACTTCCTCGACCGCGATCCGCGGACCTACCTGCCGCGGCTCAGCTCGGCGCACATCGGATCGGTGGAGAAGTTCCTCAAGCTCGGCAAGCTACGAATCCCTCTGAAGAAGCCCGACATCCGCTTGCTGCGCAAGTCGAAGCCGTGGTGGACCATCCTCGGCGAGCACAACATCTGGAGCACCGTCATCCGGGTGCCGATCACGTTCCCACCTGACCGGTTCTACGGCGCCCAGCTCGGCGCCATGTGCATCCCCGATCTGCTCGGCACCCAGGGCACCTTCATGCTGTTCACCACCCGGCCCGACGACGAGGCGTTCCAGGAGGGCGGTGTCAGGGTCAAGCTGAGCCCGAACGGCTCGCCGTCGAGCTACGAGGCGAAGGTCACCGGCCCCGAAAATGCCTTTTTCGAGGGCAACCCACCGATGGAGCTGCCGCTGGTGGTCGATGTCGATCGCGGCTCCGGTCTGGCGCGGATCTCGATCAACGGGTCGACCGCCGAGGTTCGGACCGGTGAGCTCAGCGACTGGGTCAAGCTCGACTTCCCGGCGATTCCGGGGATGAAGGTCGGCGGCCTGACCCGGCTCATGCTGACCGAGGCCGACGAGCACGTCTCGCTCTACATGTCGCCGATCAACATCGAGCCCGGCAAGCCCGCGATGCCGATCTCGCACCCGTCGTACTACTCGGCCTACCTCGAGAAGAAGATCGGGCCGTTCGCCACCCTCGGCCTGGCCGAGGACACCTGGGCGCTCAACGAGAAGGTCACCGACGACGGCACCTTCTGGTCCCAGACGCAGGACATCGACGGCGAGCGCGAGCAGATGCTCGACATCGCCCTCGACTCCCTGCGTTCAGGCGCGCTGGTCACGGTGTTCGACGCCACCGACCGGGTCAACCACATGTACTGGAGGTACATCGAGGACGGCCACCCGGCCGCCGCCGGCATCGACGAGCCCGAGTTTGCCGACGCGATCGAGCGCCAGTACATCCGCAACGACGCGATCGTGGGCCGTGTGCTCGACAAGATCAAGAACGACGACGTGCTCTTCGTGCTGTCTGACCATGGCTGCACGTCGTTCCGCCGCGGCGTCAACCTCAACGCCTGGTTGCTCCGTGAGGGCTACCTGACTCTCAAGGAGGGGGCCGACGGCAGCGAGCCGTGGCTGCAGTCCGTCGACTGGTCGAAGACCCGGGCCTACGCCGTCGGGCTGGTCGGGCTCTTTCTCAACATCCGCGGCCGCGAGGCGCACGGCATCGTCGAGCCGGGTGACGACGCTGCGGCGATCAAGGCCGAGATCGCCGGCAAGCTGAACGGTCTCGTCGACCACGAAACCGGCGACGTCGCGATCAACGAGGCGTTCGACACCGACACGCTGTACCGTGGCCCGTACAAGGGAAACGCGCCGGACCTGCTCATGGGTTACAACCACGGATACCGGATTTCGTGGGACTGCGCGTCGGGCGTGGTCGCCGGCTCGGTTTTCTCCGACAACGTCAAGGCCTGGAGCGGCGATCACATCGTCGACCCGCGCCTGGTGCCCGGAATCATGCTGTGCAACCGGAAGGTCAGCTCGGACGATCCGCACATCACCGACATGGCGCCGACCGTGCTGACCTTGTTCGGCATCCGCCCGGCGGCGCACATGGATGGGAAAGTGTTATTTGACAAGGAATTACTGTAGGGTGCGTAAGGTGCCACGTGCACCATTGCCCCATTGTGAGGGTGGAAATCGAAGGCTGATTAGCGCCCGTCACAACAACGGTGCACTGGTGAACGTGGCACCCAGGGAGAAGCAACATGTTCGGTAGTACGAAAATCAAGCTCGACAGCAACCTGATCGAGCGCATTCGGAAGTTCTCCGAGATCGCCGGATATTCATCGCCCGAGGAGTT
>JASFPU010000531.1:0-3059 GCA_050115855.1 Holophagae bacterium | reverse complement strand
CGGTTCAGCTACGATCCGCTGCCGCTGCCGCTGCCGCTGCCACTGCCACTGCCATCGCCACCCGGCTTCTTCTTGCGACGACGGCGTCGCCGCTTCTTCTTCTTCGCGTGGTCGCCGTCTCCGCCGGACGGCGCTCCGGCGTCCCGCTTCGCCGGTCGTCGATCGCCGCGTGGACCGCCGCCGGATCGTCGGCCGCCGCCCGTCGACCGCCGCCTGGGCTTGGGCGTGTAGGGGATCACCTCGGCGAACAGCTCATCCGGCGCGAAGACGGTCGGGATTTCGTAGCCGACGTATGCGTGCACCGCGTCGAGCGAGTAGACGTAGTCGTCACAGGCCAGGGTCAGGGCCTTACCCTCGGCGCCGACCCGCGCCGTGCGGCCGATCCGGTGGACGTAGTCCTCGGCGTCCTGGGGGAGATCGTAGTTGATGACGTGGGTCACGCCCTCGATGTGCAGGCCCCGGCTCGCGACATCGGTCGCGACCAGGATCGGCAGCTCGCCGTCCCGGAAGTCGTCGAGCACGCGCAGGCGTTTGGTCTGCATCACGTCGCCGGTCAGCCCGCGGGCGACGTAGCCGTGCCGTCGCAGGTCCTCGACCAACCGCCGCGCCGCCGCCTTCGTGTTGACGAAGATCATGATGCGCCGGCCGCCCTCGCGCTCGAGCAGGCCGAGCAGCAGGGACAGCTTTTCGTGGGCGGCGACGTGGTACAGCTCCTGGTGGACGGTCTCCGGGGTGATCTGCTCGCGGTTGATGACGATCTCGGCCGGGTCGGTCATCTCGCGCCAGCCGAGCCGCATGACGCGACGCGACAGCGTGGCGGTGAACATCAGCGACTGGCGGTCCCGCGGGTGCGGCATCCGGTGGAGCAGCCAGCGGAGGTCCTCGGCGAAGCCCATGTCGAACAGCCGGTCGCACTCGTCGACCACGACCATCTCGGTGTCGCGCAGCGAGTAGGCACCCTGGCGGTGGTAGTCGATGAGCCGCCCGGGCGTGCCGATCAGCAGGTCGACGCCGCTCGCGAACCGGTCGCGCTGCTTCTTGTAGTCGATGCCGCCGAACACGACGTGGATCCGAAACTCCGAGTGGCGGCCGAGCAGCTCGGCGTCGGACGCGATCTGCACCGCGAGCTCGCGGGTCGGCGCGACGATCAGCGCCCGCGGGTTCTCGATCTCGGTCCGCCGCTCCTGACGCAGCATCCGGCTGAACACGGTGAGCAGGTAGGCCGCGGTCTTGCCCGAGCCGGTCTGGGCCTGGGCGACCACATCGCGACCGTCGAGCGACAGCGGCAGCACCTCGGCCTGGACCTGGGTCAGGTGCTCGAAGCCGAGGTCCTGGACTGCCCGGCGCAGCTCGTCGGGCAGGTCGATGTCGGCAAACGTCAGATCGGAAAAAAGCTCGGCGTGGGCATGGTCGTCGCTCATGGCCGGCAAGTGTAGCACCCAGGCTCGGAACGATCGGTGACACGGTGAGGGCGGCGGCCATCCCGTCCGTCGCTTGTGAGGCGATCGATTCCAGGTACACTCGACGCGCCGCCGGGAACATCCGGCGCCCGATCTCGATTGACACAGGGGAGTGGGGGAAACGGATTCGGAATGCTGCGACGTGTGACTTTCATCGTACTGGTGGCGGCGCTGATGCCGATCGACCTGCCGGCCGTCGAGGCGTCCCGCGAGGCGGTCCTGCCCCCCGGTCTCGAGGACTTTCTCGATGCCCGTCTGCTCGACAGCGAGCATCGGTTCAGCGAGGCCATGGAGGCCTACGAGCGGGCCGTGAAGGCCGATCCGTCGGTGGTCGAGGTCCGGGTCGGCTACGCCGATCTGCTGCTGCGGCTCGGAATGGCCGATCGGGCAGTCGCGCTGCTCGACGGTGTCGAAGGCCTCGACTGGTACGGCCGCCGGACCCTGGCGCTGGCGCTCGCCCAGTACTCGCTCAGCAACCCCGACCGGGCCGAGGATGCGCGCGCCGCCCTCGAAGACGTGGTCGACGAGCGGGAGGACGACCCCAACCTGCTGCTCGCTCTCGGTCAGCTGCTGCACCGGATGGGCCGTCTGGCGGAGGCCGAGTCGGTGATCGCCGAGCTGCGCCGGAGCCGTCCCGGCTCGCCCCAGCTGATCTCGTACCACGCCGGCCTTCTGCTCCAGCTGGGCCGCAAAGAGGAGGCGGCCGAGCTTTTCACCCGGTGCGCTCAGGGCTGGCCCCAGGCGGCACAGTGCCGGGACACCGCGGCCGACCTCCTGGTCGAGCTCGACCGGCCTGGCGACGCCGCCGACGTGCTGCTCCTCGATGTCACCGACGACGATCTCGACAGGCTGATGCGCGCCGCGTACCTGCTGTGGGAGGCGGGACGCTCGACTGACGCGCTCCGGACGGTCGAGCGCGTGATCCGACAGGTGCCGGACTCCGAGCGTGCGAGGACGCTGCACGCCCACCTGCTGTCGGCGACCGGGCGCGACGGTGAGGCCGCCGCCGAGTTCCGTGCGCTGCTCAAGAAGAACCCGACGGACTCCGATCTGCAGCTGTCGCTGGCCTGGGCGTTGGCCAGGTCGGACGAGCTCGACGAGGCGCGGCGCTGGCTCGACCGTGCCTGGGAGCAGCTGGCCGAGAACGCCGGCTCGGAGGCGGCGGTCAAGGCCGCCGTGACCGCCGCGCGGCTCGAGCTCGTTGCGGGCAATCCGCTCGTCGCCAGGGACTGGTTGGCTCGGGTCGCCGATCCGGTTGACGCCGGCGAAGACTACGTGCAGCTGCTCGGCGCATCGTACCGGCAGGTCGAGGACTGGGGAGGTGGCATCGGCGCCATGATCCGGCTCCAGCCCAAGATCACCGGCAACGCGCGGCTGGCGGCCGAGGCAATCGAGGCCGAGTTCCGGTTGCGAAGCTCGGATCAGCGGGCGTGGCAGCGCCTGCGCCCGCTGCTCGACAGCGACGACCGCACCGCCGTTCTCATGGGGCTGCAGGTGCTGCAGAGCGCCGAGCACTGGGCGGATGCGGAGCGCGAGGCCGCCGTCGCGCTCGAGCGCTTTCCCGGCGACCGGGAGATGCTCTTCCTGTACGGCGCCGCG
>JASFPU010000530.1:0-3073 GCA_050115855.1 Holophagae bacterium | reverse complement strand
CGTCGCTTCGATCCTCGGGGGCTCTCGACTCGCTTCGCTCGCTCGAGATGACACCCGCTCAGTGAGCGGGCGTCACCGAAACCGGATCGCCTTGTACTCGCCGCGCAGCCACCGCGGGACATCGGTTGTGTACCACCTCGAGAACCGGCGGCCCGATGGACCCCCGGACAGGACGGTAAAAACCGTGTCGGAGCCGAGATCGGTGACGAACCGCCACGACGGGGCGAAGGTGGTGAGCCGCCCATGGGCGGTGAACAGCCCGCCCTGCACAACCGTGGCGCGGCCGCCTGGCAGCTCCACCGGTCCGTGGTCGAAACCGAAGAACCGGGGCAGCCGGCCGTCGAAAAAGATGTTGGTCATCGTCACGCGCCGCCGCCGGCCCCACGGCATCACCGCGTACGGGTCGAGCCGGCCGAGGACCTCGTCGAGGATTCGTCGGAGAATGGCCTCGCGCCCCTCGTCGCCCCACCATGGATGGTCCTCGGTCAGCAGCACCCGGTCGAACAGGTGGAAGTAGTCGGCGAAGACCGCGCTGTCCTCGACCACCGCCCGCCAACCGTCGGTACCGAACAGACGCTCGCCGCAGACCCGGCGGACGACCTCGTGGTAGGTCCTCTCGAACAGGGTGGCGCCGCGGGAGCCGACGTCGTAGCGCAGGTCCCAGCGGCCGAGCAGCCGGCCGGCGAGACTGTCCGGCAGCAGCGGCCGCCAGATCGCCATCAGCGCTTCGGCCTGGAGCGAGGTCAGGTCGAGCTGGATCGCCTTCATGGAGTCGACGGTGTGGTCGCTCCTCGCCTCGAGCAGGGCGCGGATCCGGTCGTGGCGGTACGAGCCCATCGGCAGGTTGACTGCGGTCGGGCCGCCCGGCGGGTTGATCTCGTTGTTGGCGGTCACCAGGACCCCGTGTTCGGGGTCGAGCTCGCAGTGGAGCCGGTCGGCGGACACCAGGCCGCGCCAGTGGTTCTCTGTCTTCCAGGCGGGCAGGGGGGCGACACCGCCGCACCGCCGATCGGGCAGCAGGCCGGACTGTTGGGAGCCGATGGCGCCGTCGCGGTCGGCGAGGATCCAGTTGCACGAGATCGAGACCTCGCGGACGACCCGCTGGGCCTCCGCGACCGTCCGGGCGTGCGGCAGCTGCCGGATCGCCGCGAGGCTGGCCGCAGCGCCGTCGCGGTGGCCCGACCACGCCCGGGTGAGGTACAGACCGTCGGCCAGCTCGGGATCCATCGGATCGGCCTCGAGCACACCGAGGTCGTTCTCGCGGATCGTGATCTCGGCGTCGGGATGGCGCTTTCGACGCACGGACTCGCGCCGGACGTCGAGCGGCTGGAACCCGTCGTCCCGGCGGCAGCCGCCGCCACGGCACTCCTCGAGGAAGAAGTCGACCATGTCCATGAAGCCATAGGTGAAGCCGAGCGACAGCGACCGCGTCCGACCCATGACCAGACCCGGCACGCCGGGCATGGTCACCCCGACCCGGTCGTCGTCGGGGGTGTGCATCACCGCCTCGTACCAGATCGCGGGCAACCTATTGCACTCCAGGTGGGGGTCGTTGCACTGCAGCGGGTGGCCGCTCCGGGTTCGTGAGCCGGCTACCGCCCAGTTGTTGCTCGCCGCCACGGTGGGCGTACCGGGATGCAGTCTCACACCGGTGGGCAGCATCGGCTCGAGGTACGCCAGCGAGCGCAGCCCGGCTGCGGTGTCCTGGTCGAGATCGTCGAGCAGCGGGCTGAACAGCAGTGCCAGGTCGTCGATCGGCGCCCCGTCGTGGATGGCCTGGATGACGAGCTTCTCGACATCCTGCTGCGACTGGGCGAGCCCGAGCCAGGACATCAGCTTGATGGTCAACAGGGTGTCGGCCGGGGTCCAGGGATCCGGCGTGTGGCGGGCGAGAACGAGCTCAAACGGGCGGTGGCTCGTGGCGAGGACGTGATTGACTCCGGCGGCGTACGCCGCAGCGAAGCGCAGTGTGTCCGCGTCGAGCCGGGCGGCCTCGACCGACGCCGAACGAGCGAAGCCCATCTGGCGCATGACCAGGTCGATGGCGAAGGTCCCGTCGGTGTCGGCGAGGCACTCGGCGATCCGGCCCTGGCCGACGATGCGGGCCATGACCATCTGGACCATCCGGTCGGTCGCGTGGGCCGCGCCGAGGGCGCAGGCCAGCCCGTCGTCGTCGTCGGCCCACAGCTCGGCGACACCGTCTTCAGTGCGTGTGGCGGTGAAGGTGACGTCGCCGACCCGAACCTGTCGCCGCTTCCGACCGAGCTTCAATCGGGGCCTCCGTGCCGGCCGAGGATAGCAGCCTGGACCGGATCGGTGGCAGGCAACCGGAATCCGCCGGAAGCCTCGGCGGTCGGACGGCGTTGGGCCATAATGGACCGATCGGAGGGGCGCGGGGCCGGCGGGCCGCTGTCGTCCCCTCCCCGTTTGTCAGGGAGTGCCATGAACACACTGCGTCGTCTCTCGTTGTCCGCGCTCGTGATGCTGGTCGCCATCCCCGCCCCGGCGGCGGATCGGCTCGAAAGAACGTTGCGGGCAGTGATCGCTGCGCCGCACCCGGTCGAGGCGGCGGCGAGTCGAGGGTATGCGGTTCGCGACGGCCGGATCCAGGTTGTCGTCATTGCCGCCGAGGGCAGGAGCGCCGCACTGGCCGGCGAGCTCGCGACGCGCGGTGCGAAATTCGTCGTCGACGTGCGCGGCCGGGTCCAGGCTTTCGTGTCGCCGTCGCTGCTCACCGAGCTCGAGCGCCACCCGGACGTGCTCGCGGTCGAGCGGCCGCTCTACGCCGAGCTGCCCGAGCCGCGGCTGCGCGCGTCGGTCGAGAACCTCAAGCTGCTCGCGGTGACCTCGGAGGGGCTCGACGCGATGAACGCGGCAGGGTGGCACGCCGCGGGGTTCACCGGGCAGGGGGTCAAGGTCGGCGTGATCGACCTCGAGTTCGGCAACTGGGAGGATCTGCTCGGGGTCGAGCTGCCGCCCGCGCCCGCCACCATCTACCGGTCGTTCGGTGGCGCCCAGTCGAGCCCCGATCAGGTCCACGGCACGGCGTGCGCCGAGATCGTCCATGACATCG
>JASFPU010000529.1:0-3075 GCA_050115855.1 Holophagae bacterium | reverse complement strand
CCTGCGCCGGGACGGGGTCGACGCTGTCGTCGGCATCCGCGCCGAACGTCACGACACCGGCTGGAAGCGGTTCAGCTCGAGGTTCGCCAACGGAGTGCGCAACTGGTTGACGCGCGAGGACATCATTGACACAGGGTGTCCGATCAAGGTCTTCCGGGCCGACGCGATCCGGTCGGTCAAGCTGTTCACCGGGATGCACCGGTTTCTACCGACTCTGCTCAGGATGGAGGGATACACGGTGCACCAGGTGCCGGTCCGTCATGCAGCCCGGATGACCGGCACGAGCAAGTACGGCACCCTCGATCGGGCGTTCAGCGGGTTACGGGATGCGCTCGCGGTGCGCTGGATGCAGGATCGCGCGATGCGCTGGAAGATCAGGTGATCGCGAGCGTCCGCCCGGCAGCGCTGGTGCTGGTTGCCGTCGTCGCGGTCGTGGCCGTGCCGGGTGCCGCCGTTCCGATCGACGGCGGTGGGCCCGATCGGGGCGTCGAGCTCGAGCTGCGGCCGGAGCCCGCCGGCGTCAAACAAATGCGGATCGAGACCGCCGCCGACGGCAGCCGAACCGTCGTTCTCACCATGGTCGACGGGCGACAGGAGCGCCTGAAACCCGACGAGCTGATCGCCCGCATCGACGAGGAGACCAGACAGCGGCGGTGGCTCTACCGGCTGCTCAATATCACCGGTCCGATCGGTATCGCATGGGTGGTGCTCGGGCTGCTCGGCCAAGTGGTCTTCGCCGGCCGGATGATCGTCCAGTGGCTGATCTCCGAGCGCAGCCGGCGCTCGGTGGTGCCCGTGGCGTTCTGGTGGATGAGCCTGGCCGGGGCGTCGATGCTGCTGGTCTACTTCCTGTGGCGGCGTGACATCGTCGGCGTGCTCGGCCAGTGCACCGGCTGGATTATTTACCTGCGCAACCTGGTCCTGATCTACCGGGAGCGCCGCGGATCGTGAGCTCGGAGTCGAACACGATGGCCGGCGGCGGCCGGCCCGCGGCAGTCAACGTCCTGGTTGCCGTGACCCTCGCGGTGTGCCTGGTCAACGTGGTGATCGGGGTCCGAGCGACGCGTGGCATCGATGGAACGAAACCGGCTGCGCTCGAGCGACGCTACGGCGGTCTCCGGGAACCGCTCGCCGACACCGACCGTGTCGTCTACCTGTCGGACGGGCGATGGCGCTTCGTCGAGGCGAGGTTCGCTCTCGCCCCGGTCATTCTCGACCCCGGCTACGTCGTGATCGACACCGAGAGGCGGACCATCGCGTCGCTCGCGATCGATGCCCTGGCCGCAGATGCCGCAGTCAGAGCTCCGGTCATCGTGCTGTGCGACTTCTCCGGCCGACCCGCGCTCGACGACACCGTCGACGCGCTCGTTGCCGCGGCCGCGAATCACGATCTCAGCGCCCGTGTCAGCGCGCGCCGTGGCGGCGTGGCGCTGGTCACGCTCGGCGGTTGACGCGATGAACGGATCGATCCTGATTCCGATACTGGTGCTCGTGGCCGGCTGCGTGCTCGCCATGCTGGTCGCCGGACGGCGGGAAGCCCGTCCGCTCGACCGTGTGCTGGTCAGCGTTGCGTGGGGTCCAGGTCTGGCGGCCGGTATCCTCGGGTTGACCAGCTTCTTCGGTCTCGCGCTCGGCCTCGGCTCGGCGGCGAGGCCGGTGCTGCTCGCCGTCCTCACGGTCCCGATCGCCGCGTTGTGGTGGTGTACGCGTGCCGATGCGCGGCTGACCGACGACCGCGCTCTCGATGTGGCGGACAACGGCGCCGCTGCGCTGGCCGGCTGGCTGGCCGTCGTCTCGCTCCTGCTGGCGCACGGCTGGAACTTCGTGGTGTGGCTCGAGCACCGGCCGCTCGGCTCGTTCGACGCCATGGCGATCTGGACCTACCGCGCCGTCGAGTGGTACCGCGCCGGTGTCGACTTCCCGGCGGTCATCGGGGCGCTGACCGAGAGCAAGCCCGGCTACCCGCTGATGCTCCCGGGATTGGTCGTCTCGCAGCTCACGCTCTGGGGCGGCGAGACGACCGTCATTCCGGTTGCCACGGGGTGGCTGTTCCTCGTCGGCCTCACCGCCGCGACCGTGCTCGCGGTGGCGCGGTGGGCGCCGCTCGCCGCCGCGCTGGCGGCCGCGGCACTGCTGCTGTCGACACCTCAGGTCTGGCGCTGGAGCTTCGCCCAGTGCGCCGACCTGCCGCTCGCCTACCTGACGCTGGCCGCCGCGATCGGCCTGGTCGACCGGATCGAGCGCGGCCGATCGGCGCCGACCCCCGCCTGGCTGGTCGGCTTCTTCCTGGGTCTGATGGTGTGGACCAAGGATGAAGGGCTCATTCTGGTGCTGTCGTTGGTCGCGGCGGCGATCGCGGCGCTGCGTGTCCGCCGCGGTTCGCTCGACCGCTCCGATCCCGTTGGTCTGCTGGTCGGTTCACTGCCCGCGCTGGTCGCGACCGTGACCTTCAAGCTCGGCTGGATCGGCTCCGGAGAGTTGGGCCGTTATCTCGGTGCCGGTCTCTGGCACCGGCTGATCGATCCGGGCCGGTGGCGCGAGATCATGGCCGCGTTCGCAGGCCGGCTGGTGCCGCTCTCCGATCAGGCGCTGTGGGGCGGGACCCTTGTGCTGCTCGTCGGTCTGGGTTTGGTCACCGTGGTCACCCGTCGTACGAGCGGCCAGCCGACCGCGGTGCTGATCTACGGCCTTCCGGTGGCGCTTGCGCTGGCGGTCGACGTCGCGATCTACCTCGCGACGCCGGAACCGCTCGGGTGGCACCTCCGAACCTCGCTCGACCGCCTGCTGCTGCAGCTGCTGCCGATCGCCGTCGTGGCGGTCTTCGTCGCGTGTGGACACCGGGGAGGCGAGACGCCGTCGACCGGCCGGGGCTGACGCCACGGCCCGGCTCGGGGCGGGGTACCATGACCGCGTGACGGACCCGACGCCACCGCCCCGAGTCTCCGACAACCGTTGGTTGGCGACCGCGTACCACGAGGCCGGGCACGCGGTGATGGCTCAGCTGTGCGGTCAGCAGATCACCGAGGTCGAGATCGTCGGCGACGACGACCACCTCGGAAGCGTGCGCTCGCTGCG
>JASFPU010000528.1:0-3079 GCA_050115855.1 Holophagae bacterium | reverse complement strand
TGGGTCGATGATATCAGGATCGAGACCACGGCTCCGTGTAACGAGCTGTTCGGCGACGGATTCGAAACCGGCGACTGCTCGGCGTGGACGACAACCGGCGGCACGACGCCGTGATTGGCGTGCTTTCGGAGGTGCCGAGGGGCTCGATTCGAGGGGTCCTTTGATATACTCCAGGTTCAGCTCGGCCGGCCGTTCGGTCGGCTGCAACGATAACCGGACGACAAAGGAGGGAGATCATCCGCAAGTTCGCGTTCCGAGAAGATCCTGAAGCACCCCAGGTGCGCATCAACGAACGAATCCGGCTGTCGCCGGTCCGCCTGATCGGCGCCGATGGCGAGCAGATCGGCGTCGTTCCCGTCGACGAGGCACTGAACATGGCCCGGGAGCAGGGCCTCGACCTCGTCGAGGTGGCTGCGAACTCCCGTCCCATCGTCTGCAAGATCATGGATTACGGCCGTTTCCGCTTCGAGCAGGAGAAGAAGGCGCGCGAGGCGAAGAAACAGCAGCACCAGATCGACATCAAAGAGGTCAAGTACCGACCCAACATCAACATTCACGACTTCGAGACCAAGACCAACCGGGCCCGTAAGTTCCTCGAGCAGGGCAAGCACGTCAAGGTCACCATCATGTTCAGGATGCGCGAGATGCGCCGGCCGGAGAACGGCTTCGAGCTGCTCCGCCGGGTCGCCGACGAGCTCGAGGACGTGGCCAACCTGGATCGGATGCCGGACCGGCTCGAAGGACGTGACCTGACCATGCTGCTGCGGCCGAAGAAGAAGTAGCGAACGGAATCTCAACTTCACACAACCCGCGCTCTGCGCGGGTTTTTTCGTCTACGAGCCGTCTCGGTTCATGTTGCGTCGGACCACGGCGAGGCTGCGGCGCAGCTGCCGGAACGGGATGCGGTTGAGCGCGCTGCCCGTCCGCCACTCGCGCCACCCGTCCTCGTCGAGCGCGTCGAGCTCGTCGAGTCGCGGCCGGTACCGGTGGGGCGCCGGGGCGAACTCGGGGTGGCGGTCGGCGGGAGCCTTGCGCGTCCACGGGCAGACCTCGTTGCAGCGGTCACAGCCGGCGACCATGTCGCCCATCACCGGTGCGAGCTCCGCCGGGATCTCGCCGCGGTGCTCGATCGTGAGGTACCCGATGCAGCGCCGGGCGTCGACCACGTACGGCTCGGGGAACGCCGACGTCGGGCACGCGTCGAGACAGGCCGTACAGGTTCCGCAGTGGGCCGTGGCGGGTCGATCGGCCGCCAGCTCGAGGTCGGTGAGCAAGGCACCGAGAAAGAGCTCCGAGCCGTATCGCCGGTTGAGCAGCATGGTGCTCTTCCCGATCCACCCGAGCCCGGCTCGCGCCGCCCACTCGCGCTCGAGCAGCGGTGCGGTGTCGACCACCGCCCGCCAGCGGCACCCCGGCTCGCGCTGCTCGAGACCACGACCCACGCGGATCAGACGTTGCTTGACCGTGCGGTGGTAATCGCGTCCCCAGGCGTAGCGCGAGATCCAGACCCGACCGTCACCGCCGACCGCATCCGAGTCCGGCTGCGAGCCGTGATAGCTGATGGCGACCATGACCAGCGATCGGCAGCCGTCGAGGAGCTCCCGCGGGTCGCCCCGCTGCTCCGCGGTGTCGGCCATATAGGCCATGTCGCCGTGCCGTCCGGCGGCGAGCCAGTCGGCCAGCCGGTCCGCCGTGGCGGCGGCGCCGCAGGCAGCGATGCCGACCAAATCGAAGCCCTCGTCGCGCGCCGCCTGTCGGAGCCACGCGGAGGCGTCGGTCACCGGCCACCGGGCGTCCGGAGGGCGCCGGTCTCATCGTCGACCTTCGGCGGCGTCGGCGTCTCGATCTCCGGCATCGCGGTCTCGCCGTCGGACCACTCGGGCTCGATTGGACCGTCGCGGGTCAGATCGCACCAGCACAGGTCGCGCGCTTGTCCGGGCAGCTCGAGGGTGCGGACGATCTCACGTTGGTCGGCGTCGACGATGGCGACGGCGCCGCTGCTCATCGCGACCGCGATCCGGACGCCGTCGGGCGCGCTCGCGAGCCGAACCGGAGCCGACGGCAACGCCACCGCGTGCTGTTTGCCGAGCCGCAGGCCCTTCTTGCCGCTCTTGAAGGTGGCCAGCTCGAGCGCGCCGCCGGACCCGGTGTCGAGTGCGGTCGCCAGGGTCATGCCGTCGAGCACGAACGCGACGTCGCGCGGATGACCAGTAGTCGGGTGGTCGGCGACCGGCACCATCGCGGCCGGCTGCATCAGCCGGACCCGGTCGTGCTCGGCGTCCGCGAGCGCGATCAGCCCGAGCCTGGCCGACGACGCGACGTGCACATAGTCGCTGTCGAGGGTGCGTCTCGCGGCGACCCGCCGGGTGACGAGATTGACGATGGCGAGCCGGCTGTCGGTCGAGCCGTCGGGCCGCCGCTCGAGGATCAGCATGGCGGCGTCCTCGGGCAGCATGATGACCTGCCAGGGGTCGGTCACGTCCGACGTTATGCGGGCCATCACCGCGCGCTCCGGGTAGCTCATGACGACGATGTCGTCGGCGAGGGCAACGTAGCGGTCGGGGGACTCGCCGAAGTGGGGCATCGTCAGTCCGTCGATCGTGTCGGTCACCGCCAGGCTCCGCATGTCGATCACCGTCGTCCGGTTGTTGACCACGTCGGGGGCGAACAGCACCCCGCCGGGCGCCGGGTAAAGCCAGCCGACCGGTCCGGTGTCGAAGCTCGCGGTCCGGCCGGTCGACGGGTCGGCGAGCACCACCTGGTCGCCGACTGACGCAGCGAGCATGGTGATGTCGGTCTTCCCCTTGCCGGGCGCGCCCCACGCGGTGGCGCCGGCCAGGAACGTTAACAGGACGATGCCGAGACGTCTCATGCCATTACTGTAGCGGATGCGGACTGAACCGCACCGCGGTTCAGCTACGATCCGCTGCCGCTGCCGCTGCCGCTGCCGCTGCCGCTGCCGCTGCCGCTGCCGCTGCCACTGCCACTGCCATCGCCACCCGGCTTCTTCTTGCGACGACGGCGTCGCCGCTTCTTCTTCTTCGCGTGGTCGCCGTCTCCGCCGGACGGCGCTCCGGCG
>JASFPU010000527.1:0-3081 GCA_050115855.1 Holophagae bacterium | reverse complement strand
ACGGGTCTGGTTCGCGAGATCGGTCTCCGGACCGAAGCCGAGCACGCGCGTCGCGACGCCGAGGTCGAGGCGGCCAAGGCGGTGGCGGTGTCAGAGTTCCTCGCCGAGCTGCTGTCGTCGGTGGATCCGGCCAAGGCGCAGGGTGAGGAGGTGATGGTGACCGACGTCCTCGAGCAGGCGTCGGCACGGATCGCCGATTCGAACGAGCTCGCCGACCAGCCCGAGGTCGAGGCCGCAGTGCGGCGGACCCTCGGCAGCACCTACGTCGCGCTCGGTCGGTACCAGGACGCACTCGAACATGTGGAGCGCGCCGCGCGGCTGCTCGGCTGGCCGGAATCCCATGGGCCGGAAACGCTGGCCGCCGCGGCCGAACTCGGCGTTCTCTACCAGCGGCTCGGCCGGTACGACGAGGCCGAGCGGCTGCTGACGACGGTTCTCGACGCCCGCGTTGCGACCCTCGGGGAGGAGCACCCCGCGTCGCTCGCCTCGCTCAACGAGCTCGCCGACCTGTACTTCGCCATGGGCCGGATCGACCAGGTCGAGCCGCTCGACCGCCGCACCCTCGAGATCCGCCGACGCGTGCTCGGGCCGGATCACCCGGACACCCTGAGGTCGATGAACGCCCTGGCCGCGACCTTACACAACCAGGGTCGCTATGCCGAGGCCGCACCCCTGTTCACCGAAGGGCTCGAGATCCGCCGGCGTACGCTCGGCGACCTCCATCCGGACACGCTGACCCTGGCCAACAACCTAGCGGCTGCCTACCTGGAGCTCGGTCGCTACGGCGAGGCCGAGAGTCTGCTCCAGGAGGTGGTCGACGGCCGGACGAAGGTGCTCGGACCGGAGCACGACCAGACGGCGATGTCCGTCCACAACCTGGGTGTCACCCTGGCCCAGCTCGGCCGGTACGGCGAGGCCGAGACCGAGCTGCGGCGCGCGATCGCGATTCGCGAGCAGCGGCCCGGCGACGAACGGTCGCTGTGGTTTTCGAAGAGCTATCTCGCCGACGTGCTCCGTGCGCAGCGACGCTTCGACGAGGCGGAGGCGCTGTACCTCGAGACCTGGCGCGAGCAGAGGCGGCTCTATGGAGCGCGCGACGGTGAGGCGCTGAAGACCGCCAGCGGTCTCGCCGAGCTGCGGTCGATGGAAGGCGACCTCGACGGGGCGGAGGCGGTGCTCGATGAGGTCCTCGACGCCCAGATCGAGGCCCGCGGCGAGGAGCATCCCGACACGCTGCAGAGCTTCACAACGCTGGCCCACGTGCGCAACGAGCAGGGCCGGTACGACGATGCGTTGGCGTTGTGCAACCGGGCGATCGACGCCGGCGGCCGGTCGCTCGGCGGTGGGCATACCGCCGTGCTTCAGGCTCAAGCCGAAAAGGTTCGGGCGCTCGATGGGCTCGGCCGGACCGCGGAGGCCGACGAGCTCGCGGCTCGGGTCCTCGCCGGCTACGAATCGGCGCTCGGCAACGACCACCCGTCGACGATCGACGTGCGTCGAATGCTCGACGATCGCGGGGCCTGATCATCACACGTTGTTTCAGGAGTACAACAACGTGCCGGGATCGTCATCGTGCATCCTAACCGTCCGCTCGTAGGTCATTCCAAGCTTGTTCAGGATGCCGATGGAGGCGTCGTTGCGAGGTGCGGTGAGACCGACGATCCGCTCGACGCCGAGCGTGGTCCGCCCGTAGTCGATGACCGCATGAATGGTCTCCGTCGCAAAGCCCTGGCGCCAGTGAGCCGGAAGAAAGGCACAGCCGAAGTCGGTGACATCGAGCGCCGGACGGTAGAGGAGGCCGCACACGCCGATCGGTTCCCAGTCCGGCTTGAGCTCGACCAAGAACTGGCCGTGTCCGTCGGGTTGGCCCCGACGCCAGGGTCCGTCGGCGATGAACGCTTTCGCGTCGTCGATCGACCGGACCCCTTTGTCGCCGATGTTGGCGAGGAAGGACGGCTCGTTGACCAGACGCACAACGAACTCCGCGTCGTCCGCCGTCAATTCGCGCAGGCGCGTTCGCCGTGTTTCGAGGATCACAGCCACCTTCTCGATTATCGCCGAGCCGGCGTCCGGCGGTAGTATCCTCGGTCCGAAAGAGCGGAGGACTGTGATGGACTTCACCGGGAAGAACGTGCTCGTTACCGGAGGGTCGCGCGGCATCGGTCGCGCCTGCGCTGTCGGGTTTGCCGAGCGCGGCGCCCGGGTCGCGATCAACTACCGCGCCAACCGAGACGCCGCCGAGGCCACACTGGCTTCGCTGTCGGGTGGTGGCCACGTGGCGTTGCAGGCCGATGTCGCCGTACCCGAGGCGGCGGCGATGCTCGTCGATGACGCGGTCGACGCCCTCGTCGGTCTCGACATCGTGGTCAACAACGCCGGGATCTTCTTCGAGCACAAGCTCGATGAGGTGAGCTATGACGAGTGGCAGGACGCGTGGCAACGGGTTCTGGCGGCCAACCTCATCGGCCCGGCCAACGTCAGCTACTGCGCGGCGCGGCACATGATCGACCGCGGCAGGGGCGGTCGGATCGTCAATGTATCGTCGCGCGGCTCGTTCCGCGGTGAACCCGAAGGACCGGCTTACGGCGCCTCGAAGGCGGGTCTCAACTCCATGAGCCAGAGCCTGGCCAAGCGGCTCGCGCCCCACGGCATCGCGGTCGGCGTCGTGGCGCCCGGTTTCGTCGACACCGAGATGGCGGCGCGGTACCGCGGAACGCCCATGTGGGACGACATCATGAGCCAGAGCCCGTTCGGTCGGATCGCCACGCCCGAGGAGGTCGCGGCCGCGGTGCTCTTTCTCGCCTCGGACGAGGCGGTGTTCTCGACCGGCGCGATCATCGACGTCAACGGCGCGTCGTACCTGCGGACCTGACAAGCAGCCGGACCCGGATGTCGTTGAGCAGGTGCTCAGCCAAGACGCACCTCCATCGCCTGGTAGCCGGCGTCGCGCATGGCGGCCATCACGCTGGGTGCGGAGTCGGGGCACAGCGCGATCATCGAGCCGCCGCCGCCGCCGCCGGTCAGCTTGGCGCCGAGCGCGCCGTGCTCGCGCGCGATCTGGATCAGCTCCTCGAGCTCCCA
>JASFPU010000526.1:0-3083 GCA_050115855.1 Holophagae bacterium | reverse complement strand
GAGGAGCTCCAGCCACGTGCAGGGGGTCCCCCGAAGGGAGTCGCCGTGAGTGTGAACGTCACGACCGTCTGCCGCGTCCTGTGTCCCTACTGCGGTCAGCCGGTCGAGCTCTTGATCGACGGTACGGTCGCGAACCAACGGTACGTCGAGGACTGTGAGGTCTGCTGCCGGCCGATGATCGTCGAGGTCGACGCGACCCCCGACGAGCCGGTTGTCGAGGTGCGGCGAGAGAACGAGTGAAGCCCGGGACATCGTGCCACCTCGACAGCCTCCTGCTCGCCGGCGAGCCGCTGCAGGCGCGCCGTTTCGAGCGGTGCATCGGTCCGAGATCCACGGCGTCGGAGAGTCGATTGCTGCACTCCGGTTCGACTGCTGAGTCCGTCGGCGAGAGATCGATTTCCGTCGATCCCGAGGCGACGCGATCGGTGGCGTGAAGCTCGACACCGGGCTGGCACGGCACGCGGCCACGTGTGACCCCGGCCACCGCGGCACCCGGGGGGCGCTCTGGCACAATTGAGCGGGGACGCAACCATGGACACCTCCACGCACCCGTGCCCGAACCGGAATCGGCGTCAGAAACCGTCGGCGTTCAGCGACCGGCTGCGGCGGTGGTTCCTCGCCAATAGCCTCCTCGCCGGCGTGTTCGCTGTGATCTGGCTCGTGCTTCGATCGGGAGCCAAGCCGAGCCGGCTCGCGTACCCGTGCCAGCAGGCCTCGCTGTCGGCCGCGACCCTCGCGCTCGGTGCGCCGCTGGTCTCCGCGATCGTTGCCGCGCGCCGCCGCCTCGTCGACGGTCTTCGGACACCGGTCGGTGCGGTCGTGGCGGTCGTCACCGTGGTGGTCGGATTGGCGATCACCGGGTTCGTCGTCATCGCCGATGCGCCGCCCGAGGTCGTCGTCGTTGACGCGCCGCACGACTACCGCGCGTCGGTTTACCACGTCTCGAACTGTCCCGAGGACCCGGTCGGCGACGCCTTCCCGGGTCTGGACGCCGTGCTCGGGCTCATGGGGACGAATGGCCTGAAGCTCCACAGATCGGCGATCACCGGTCCGACCTCGGGACCCGACGGCCTGATCGCCGCGAACGATGTGGTGCTGATCAAGATCAACTACCAGTGGGGTGAACGGGGGGGTACCAACACCGACCTCCTGCGCGGCCTCGTGCTGAGGCTGACCGACCACCCGGACGGCTTCTCAGGCGAGATCGTGATCGCCGAGAACACCCAGTTCGCCGGCGCCGACAACTTCGACCGCGCGGCGAACAACGCCCAGGATCACGGTCAGTCGCCACGCGATGTCGTCAATCACTTCGCTGGGGCGGGTGTGCGGATCTCACTGTTCGACTGGACACTGATCCGCCACACGCAGGTCGACGAGTACGCGGCCGGCGACCTGTCGGACGGCTACGTCGTGTATCCCTACGACCCCGCCTTCCAGGGCCGAATCTCCTACCCGAAGTTCCGCACCGATCTCGGGACCTCCATCAGTCTGCGCGACGGCGTCTGGGACCTGCCGACGAACAGCTACGACCGAAACCGCCTCAAGGTGATCAACCTGCCCGTCCTCAAGTCGCACCACGCGACCTACGGCGCCACCGCCTGCGTCAAGAACTGGATGGGCGTCATCACCACCGGCCTGAGCACCAACTCGCACAGCGCGACGCGCTACGGCATCCTGGGCGAGACCATGGTCGAGGTCCGCCCGGCAGACCTCAATATCCTCGATGCGATCTGGATCAACGCGGATCCATACAGCGGGCCCGCCACCTCCTATGCGGGCGCCACCCGCCGCAACGAGCTGGTCGCGAGCACCGACGCCGTGGCCGCCGACATCTGGGCGGTGACCAACATCCTGATTCCAGGTTTCCTCGGCAACGGCTTCACCCCGCCGTGGCCGCAGCCCGACGCCACCCCCGACGACCCGTCGAGTGACTTTCGCCAGTATCTCGACGCCTCGATGAGTGCGTTGCTCGTCGGTGGCTTCCAGGCGACCAACGACCTCGATCAGATCGACCTCTACGACCTCGATGCATCCGGCGCGGTGTTCGCCGACGGCTTCGAGTCCGGCGCGACGTCCGCCTGGTCGGCGACCTCACCGTAGCTCGTGCGCGCGTGATCCCGACCTCCAGTCGGCGGTGACGACCGACCGATGCACGCCGGCCGCAGCGTTGGTCAGAGTGTGGCCGCCGGGTGCCCGTGTCAGGAGACGCAATCCCCGCTGCACGACCCGGTTTGACATTTTCCCACCCGACGACGATGATCGGAGAGGTATGAGACGCGATATCGCGTTGCCGGTGTTGCTGGCCGCCATGGTGCTTGTCGTGTGGCACGGAATGATCCTGTCGCTGCCGCACACCCACGGCGACCGGACGGCGCCCGAGGACATCGTGTCGTGCTCGGCCGCCGCGGCCGGAGCGCAGACCGTCCACCTGCACCGGGCGGGCCGCACCCTGCCGGCCCATCCGTGCCTCGCCTGCCTCGCCGGGTCCACCTTCGCGGTGACCTCGAGCTGGGTGCCGTTCGTCGACGCGGGTGAGACCGTCGCGGATCGAGCGGCACCGCACCGGAGCTGTCGCACCACCTCCCACGACCACCTTCCCGGTCTCCGTGCGCCTCCCTGTCGATTCGCAACCTGACCGAGCCATCCGGTCCGACCGAACGTCCATACGGGGAGGAATCATGATCACATCGTCCTTTCGGGGCGCTGTCTTCGCGGTCGCGCTCGTGACCGCGACGGGCGCGTTCGCTCAGGAGCCGCCGCCCGGGACGGCGGATGAGCCCGAGCACACACCCACGATCGAGGAGCTGCAACGCCAGGTCGACGAGCTGACACGCCAGCTGGCCGTTGTCCAGGGACAGCTCGAGGAGATGCAGACGCGGCAGGAAGAGGAGCGTCGCCAGGCGGAGGTGGAGCAGCTTCGTCAAACCGCCGCGGCCGAGGCCGCCACGGCCACCGCACCGGACGAGGTCGACACGACGACCAAGTACGTCTCCGGGACCCGCATGCAACCGCAGCTCAACCCGGAGATCTCGGTCACCGGCGACCTCTTCTTCTCCGGTGGCGAGAATGAAAAGGAAGAGATG
>JASFPU010000525.1:0-3086 GCA_050115855.1 Holophagae bacterium | reverse complement strand
ATGATCACCTACGCCGACCTCGAGGACGCGATCGACCACGGCGCGGTGCAGCGCATCCGGCCGAAGATGATGACTGTCTGCACCATCCTGTTCTCGCTGGTGCCGATTCTGTGGGCCACTGGCACGGGAGCAGACGTCATGCGTCGCATCGCCGCACCGATGGTCGGCGGCGTCATCACCTCGTTCGTCGGCGAGCTCATCGTCTACCCGTCGATCTACTTCATCTGGCGGTCGCTCAAGCTCGAGCGGACACCGCTGTTCCGCGGCGGGCTGCGTCACGACCGCACCGATGACCCGCTCGACGTTCCGGAGACCGAGCGTTAATCACGGCTGGGGATGCACGACCGGGGGATGGCCGGAATTCGACGGGCCGTACCGGTCGGAAACAATGAACCACTCGACGTGTTGACCGAGGAGGACGCCATGAGATCAGGAATCAAAGGCTTCGTTGTTGCATTGGTGCTTCTGGCCGTCGGCGCTGGCGGCGCCGCCGCGGACAGCCGGTTCGATGTACTCTTCGATCACTACGAAGGGATCCGTGAGGCGCTGGTCGAGAACTCGACCGGCGGCGTGTCCGCTCACGCCCGCGCGATCGCTGCCGAGGCCACCACGCTCATCCGGTCATTCGACGCAGCGGCTGCCGGAGTCGCGGCGAAGGACGCAGCTGCCATCCAGGAGCTGCTGCCGCAGGTCCGGGAACGAGCCGACACGCTCGCGGCGGCGGACGGCCTCGAGGCGACGAGAGTCGCGTTTGCCGCGCTGACCCAGCCATTGACCCGGTGGCAGAAGCTGGTCGACGGGCCGCGGCCCGTCGTCGTCTACTGCCCGATGGAGAAGAAGGCGTGGCTGCAGCCCGACGGACCCGTGGAGAATCCCTACGACCCGTCGATGCTGCGCTGCGGTGACGTCGTCCAGAGGTGAGCTTGTCCACTCCTGCGCGATGGAATGTGTGCGCAACAAGTGAGAGGGCGAGAGCGAACTCCGCAGCCGCACCGGGAGTGGCGGCCGTGTCGGGTCCTCCTGCGCCCTGGCTTCGCGGTGTCAGCCGAGCACGATACCGAGGCGCAGGGGTGTCGGCCAGCCCAGCGGTTGCACCTCGAGGATGAACGGCGTGCCGACACCGAGGCCGGGTGGTTTGGCGAAGTACAGCAGGTCGACCATGGCGTGGTTCTCGGCCAGCGTCACCTCGTCGATCACGATCGCACGCCGACCGGTCGACAGCTCCGGAAAAAAGTCCGCGTCGACCAGACGCCGGTTCCGGAGCCAGACCTCCCAGGGAATGCCCGCCGCAGAGGCCGCTCGGAGATCGAGGGGCTGTCGTGAGTAGCGCCGCCGCAGTTCCTTGAGGGTCGGCATCGGATACCGGACACCGTCGGGCCCGATGAGCCGGAACGAGTCCCGGTCCAGCCGGACCGACACCGGGTGGTGATTGACCACCGCCACGATCATCGGCAGGTAGTCCTCGTCGAGCCGGGAGGCCGTGAGCGCCACGTTGGCCCAGACCTCGCCGACGTCGGTGCCGCCGTTGAACACGATCCGGCCGGTCTGCGGCTGCTGCGCCGGAAGCGCTCCGCCGACCGCAATGACGGTCGCCAAAACCAAAGCGGCTGTACCGAGAGATCGCACCACTCCACGATAGAGCAACGCAACGGTCGCGGCAAAATCCGAACGCCGACGCCGCGGGAATCGACTCCGGAGTGCGGTACCCTTCACCCCCGTAGCCTGTCACACCTTGCAACCCCACCGACTCATACCTCACGACTCACGATTCACGTCTCACGATTTACGATTCACCACCAATCGATCCGCGTACAATGCGCGCCGTGCGGCTGGACGATCTCAAACGAGCCCTGATGGCGACCCTGTTCTTCGGCGCCGCCACCGGCATCGTCATGGCGACCTTCAACAACTACCTCGCCGAGGTCCACCAACTCAGCGCCGAGGCACGCGGCTGGATCGAGCTGCCACGGGAGCTTCCAGGCCTGCTGCTGATCGTCACCGCCGGCGCCCTGCTGTCGTTCCTCCGGGAGACCCAGATGGCCGCGGCCGCGATGCTGATGAGCGCGCTCGGCGCGATCGGCCTCGGCTTTCTGTCACCGTCGGTCGGCTGGCTGGTGGTCTTCGTGGTCATCTGGTCCTTCGGCGACCACATCATCTTCGCCGTCGAGGGCCCGATCGGCCTCAAGCTCGCCCTCGGCGGCAAGGAGGGCCGCCGCCTCGGCCAGTTCGGCGGCGCGCGGAACCTGGGCACCATCCTCGGCGTCGGGCTGATCTTCGCCCTCGCCCGCTTTCTCGGCGACCGGTTCGGTCTGTTCTTCGCCATCGCCGCCGGCAGCGCACTCGTCGCCGGGCTGTTCTACTCCGGCCTCCGGGTCGGCACCACCGGTCCGCGGTCCAAACGACTGGTGTTCAAACGGCGCTACTCGCTGTTTTACGCCATCTCGGCACTGTTCGGCATCCGGAAGCAGATCTTCCTCGCGTTCGGCGCCTGGGTGCTGGTCGAGATCCACGATGTGCCGGTCAGCACGATCGCTCTGCTCTACTTCATCGCCGCCTGCCTCGGCGTGATTTTCCGACCGCTGCTCGGCGAGGTCATCGACTGGCTCGGCGAGCGCACGGTGCTCGCAGCCGACGAGCTTTTCCTTCTCGCCATCTGCGTCGCCTACGCGTTCGCCAGCGACCTGGTGCCGCCGCCCTACGACCTGTGGCTGCTCTCTGCCGCCTATATCTTCGACAGCGTCCTGTTCGCGCTCCGGGTCGCGCGCACCACCTATCTCAAGAAGATCGCAGAGGATCCGGCCGACATCACGCCGACGATCTCGACTGGGATCACCATCGACCATGCCGTCGCCACCACCTTGCCGGTGCTGTCGGGCTACATCTGGGACGCCTATGGCTTCCGGTGGGTCTTCATTCTGGCCGGGTTCATCGCGTTGGTCGGCTTCTTCGTCTGTTTGCAGATCCGGATCCCCTTCCGCGGTGACGAGCCCCTGCCGGCCGGTGGGACCAGTCGATAACGCACGGTCGAACCGCGACGCGGTCGGACCGCGTGCCTGCGTGATCCGCGAATATTGCTAAAATCGCGG
>JASFPU010000524.1:0-3099 GCA_050115855.1 Holophagae bacterium | reverse complement strand
GTCGGCGACGAGGGTGATGGCGAACGGCGCGGGCCAACCACCGATGTGGACCGCCTGGGGCCCGTGCCGCCAGACCACGACCGCGAGCGCGACACCGGCCGCGAGGACCACCGCGGCGCCGGCAGCACCGAGCGCGCGCTCGACGGCCGGTCGGCGGAAGGCGACCATGACGCCCGCCGCGAAGATGAGCGGCACGACAACCGGTGCGACCACGACGGTGCCGTTCATTCGGTGGACCTCATCTCTTCGACGTCGTCGGTGCCGGTCTCGTCGATCACCCGGTGGACCAGCACCGCGGCGAAGGACACGACCGCGAAGCCGATCACGATAGCGGTCAGGACCAGCGCCTGGGGCAGCGGGTCGGCGACGTTCGGGGCCGGCGCCAGCTCGCCGGCGGCGACGATGGGCGGCCGGCCGCGGACCAGCCCGCCGGAGGTGAAGATGAGCAGGTTGGCGGCGTGTCCGAGGAGCACCAGGCCGAAGACCAGCCGGACCACGCTGCGGCGCAGCATGAGGTAGACGCCCATGGTGTAGAGCAGACCGACGACGACGGCGAGGGCGAGCGCCATCAGCAGGACTCCTCGTCGAGGGTGAACAGCACGGTGAGCACTGCGCCGACGACGACGAGAAAGACCCCGACATCGAACAGCAGCGGGGTGCCGAGCTTGCCGATCCCAGGCAGCGACCTGTCGGACCAGACACCGGCGAGCAACGCACCCCGGACGACGAGCCCGACGATACCCGCGAGCAACGCGACCACGAGCCCGACACCGGCGACGGCGCGAGGGTCGACGCGGACCAGACGTCGCGCCCGGGCGACACCGCAGGACAGCTGGTAGATCGCCACGCCACCGGCCGCGAGCAGTCCGCCGATGAAGCCGCCGCCGGGCTCGTTGTGGCCGCGCAGCAGCATGAAGATGCTGAGCACGAGCAGCAGCACGAGCAGAAAGCGGGCGGCGGTGCGGAGAATCAATGAGTCGGTCACGGCTCGCGACCCTTCAGACCGAAGCGCCAGCCGATGAGCGCGGCGACGCCGAGACCCGCCACCGCCACGACGGTGATCTCACCCAGGGTGTCGAGGGCGCGGAAGTCGACGAGAATCACGTTGACCACGTTGCGCCCCTTGGCCTCGGGCACGCTCGCGTCGAGGTAGAACCTGGACGCGTCGGCACCCAGGTCGACGGTGGTCGCCGCAAAGACGAGCAGCGCCATGGCGACACCGAGCACACCGGCGACTGCCAGATCGCGCACCCGGCACCACGGCGAGCTTCGGCGCACCACCGCCGGCAGCCGGATGAAGACGAGCGCCAGCACGATGACCGTCAGGGTCTCGACCATGACCTGGGTCATGGCGAGATCCGGTGCCGAGTAGAGCACGAAGACGAGCGCCATGGCGAGGCCGGTGACGCCGAGAGCGGCGACGCTGGCCAGCCGCGAACGCAACCGCACCGCGACGACCGCGCCGAGCGCCAGCAGACCGGTGACGACGAGCTCGAAGACCCCGGGAGACCGGGCCTCGACGCCGGTCACCGCGAGCACCCACCGCAGCATGGGAGGCAGGGTCACCGCCACCGCCGCCGCCACCGTGACCAGCATGGAGTGACGAAGCGAACCGGTCTGCAGCCCCCGCGTCGCGAACCCGGCCGCGGCCGGCAGCCCCCCGATGGCGATCTCGAACAGCCGCCCCGGCCCGACCCTGCCGAGCCGCTGGCACCACACCGCCAGGACGCCGAGACCGCGCCGGGCGACCAGGTAGACGCCGAACCCGGCGGCCAGGGTGACCAGGCTCAGCCCGAGCACGAGCAGGGCCTCGGTGTTGACGCCGTGCCAGAGCTTGAGCTCCATGACGAGCGGCCGGCCGGCGATGGCGGACGCCGCCCCGGAGCCGACGCCCGTCTCGAAGGCCGTCGGCAACGCGCCGATGACGATGCCCGCAAGGCCGAGGGTCAGTGGCCCGAGCACCATGGCCAGTGGCGCCTCGTGGGGGGTCTTCGGGCTCGACCGACGTGGACCCCAGAACGGCCGCACGCCGACCATCAGGGCGGTGGCGACCAGCGCGACGTTGGCGAGCACCGCGGCGAGGACGAGCCAGGCTCCGATGTCGGGGGCTGCGACCTTGGTCTTGTACAGCAGCTCTTTGCCGATGAAGCCGAACATGGGCGGCGCGCCGGCCTTGGACAGCGCCGCCAGCAGGCCCGCTGCGGCGGTCCACGGCATGAGGCGATGCAGCCCGCCCAACCGGTCGAGATCGCGGGTCCCGGTCTCGTGGTCGAGGCTCCCGGCAACCATGAACAGCGCCGCCTTGTACATGGCGTGGGCGACGAGGAAGACCACCATGCTCTTGACGGCCAGGTCGGTACCGATACCGAGCAGCATGGTCAGGATGCCGAGCACCGACACCGTCGAGTACGCGAGGACCTTCTTGAGGTCGCGCTGGGGCAACGCCATGGCCGCGCCGGTGAGCATGGTCGCGAGACCGAGGCCGCCCACGGTCCACTGCCACGTCGTGGTTCCGCCGAGCAGCGGTGAGAACCGGGCGAGCAGGTAGACGCCGGCCTTGACCATGGTCGCCGAGTGCAGGAAGGCGCTGACCGGCGTCGGTGCGGCCATGGCCGCGGGCAGCCAGAAGTGGAACGGCACCTGGGCCGACTTGGTGGCCGCGGCGAGCACGATGAGCGCCAAGATGGCCAGGTACAACGGGTGCTCGCGGAGATCGACCGACGCCAGCCCCGACACCGTGCCCGCGGTGCCCGCCGGCGCCCCGAGGTCGACCGCGGCCGAGCTGGCCATGACCAGGCCCGCGAGCAGGACGAGCCCGCCGGCCCCGGTGACGACGAGCGCCTTGAGCGCCGCCGAGCGGGCCTCGGCCCTGGTGTGGTCGAAGCCGACGAGCAGGAACGAGCACACCGAGGTCAGCTCCCAGAACACGAACAGGGTGATGAGATCGTCGGCGAGGACCAGCCCGAGCATGGCGCCGAGAAAGACCAGCAGGGTGGCAAGCAGCCGCCCGAGGCGGTGGTCGCCGGCGAGGTAGCCGCCGGCGTAGATCAAGATGAGCGCTCCGATACCGCAGATCAGCAGCGCGAAGACGGCGGCCAG
>JASFPU010000523.1:0-3101 GCA_050115855.1 Holophagae bacterium | reverse complement strand
GTCACCGGCCAGACCTACCCCCGCAAGGTCGACGCCTTCGTCCTCGACGTGCTGTCCGGCATCGGCCAGTCGGCGGCCAAGATGGCGACCGACATCCGAATCCTGGCACGGCTGAAGGAGCTGCGCGAGCCGATGGCCTCCGGCCAGGTCGGCTCGTCGGCCCAGCCCTACAAGGCCAACCCCATGCGGTCGGAGCGGGTCACCGCGCTCGCCCGCTGGCTGGTCAACCTGGCCGCCAACCCGGCCCAGACCGCGTCGACCCAGTGGCTCGAGCGCACCCTCGACGACTCGGCCAACCGGCGGATGGCGATCCCCGAAGCCTTTTTGTGCACCGATGCGATTCTGCGCGTGCTGCACAACGTCGCCGACGGGCTTCAGGTCTTCCCGGCGATGGTGGCGAGGAACCTCGCCGACGAGCTGCCGTTCATGGCGTCGGAGGCGATTCTCATGGCGGCGGCGAAGAAGGGCGGCGACCGCCAGGAGCTGCACGAGCGGCTCCGCCTCGCGTCCCGCGAGGCGACCGCCGCGGTGCTCGAGAGCGGCGAGGCCAACCCGTTCCTCGACCTGGTCGCCGCCGACCACGAGGTGCCCCTCGACCGCGCCGAGCTCGACGCCCTCATGGACCCCGTACGCTTCATCGGCCGCGCCCCGGAGCAGGTCGCCGACTACCTGCGCGACGTCGTCCGTCCGCTGCTCACCGCGGCCGGCGAGCTGCCCGTCGCGCGCGACCTCGAGGTCTGAGGCGGAGAGCGTGAGGGCGGCCGTTGGTGTCGCATTGCTGATCGCCGCCGCACTGGGGTCGGGCTGCGCCCACCACCATGGATTGACGCCCGCGATGGCGCCCTTGGAGCCACCTGAGACGCGGCGGCCGAGCGAGCCGTCCGTCCCGGTCGAGAAGGGCGACACCGAGAAGGGGCTCGCGTCGTGGTACGGCGACCCGTACCACGGGCGACGGACCGCGTCGGGCGAGGTCTACGACATGCACCGGATGACGGCGGCGCACCGGACGCTGCCGTTCGGCACCGTGGTCAAGGTCACGCGTCGCGACACCGGGGCCGAGGTCACGGTGCGGATCACCGACCGGGGGCCGTTCGTCAGGGGCCGGATCATCGACCTGAGCTACGCCGCGGCGAAGAAGATCGGCCTCGACCACGACGGCCTGGCGCCGGTCAAGATCAAGGTCGTCGGCTTCGAGGACCCGCCGAAGAAACAGAGCACGCCGCCGAAGCGGTCGGCCGAGCCTTCGCGCGGCGAGGACTGCCTGTGGATCCAGGTCGGCGCCTTCGGCGACATCTCCAACGCGCGCCGTGCCGAGCGGAGGCTCGAGGACGCGGGCGAGAGCGCCGTGATCATCGAAGGCCCGGGCGGGCTCCACCGGGTCCGGGTCGGGCCGTTCGACAGCGAAAAAGACGCCGAGAAGGCCCTCGAGCGGATCCGCCCCGACTGGCCCGCCGCCGCCGCCGTCCCCTGCGGGTAGGTCCGGCACAGGCTCGACTGCTCCCGCAGCGCGTCGGTGATCCGGGATGGTCGGCTCTGGAAACACAAAGGACACAACGACCCACGAAAAAACCACAAAGAAGACTTCTGACTCATCGCAGTCTTTCAAGAAACGCTCTCGGTCAGAGGGAGCCCGAGTCCGATGTGTGGTGCTTTGTGGGGCCTTTGTGACCCTTGGTGATCTTTGTGTTTCACGCGATCGCGCTTCGGTGATTCGGAGCCGGCGAAGCCGTGCGATCGCCGCGGCTGGCCACGACGGATCAGGTGGTGAGAGGTTTCGCGTTAAGATCGCGGCATGCGAAGCTCCGTTCACATGCGTCTCGCCGTTGTCTCGCTCGCCGGTGTGGTGTGTATGGCGGTGGGGTGTCAGAGCGGGGGGCCGAGAGAGGGCGCGCGGGCCGAGCGCGTGGTGCTGGTGTCGTACGACGGGGTCGGCGCCGACCTGGCGTGGCGCTGGATCGTCGACGGCGTCGCCGCCGAGCCCGATGGCCTCGCCGGGCTGGCGCGCGACGGGTTCTCCGCGCGGCGGCTCCGGATGGCCGATCCGACCCTGACCGCGGTCAACCACGCGGTGCTGGCCACCGGGAGGCTGCCCGAGGCGACGGGGATCGTCTCCAACTGGTTCCGGCCTCCAGGCGGGGCGCTCGGCGAGCGGACCAACGGCTTCAACCTGGTGCCGGAGGTGCCGACCCTGTGGAGCGCGGCGCGCGCCGCCGGGCTGCGAGTCGGATCGCTGCTGTGGCCGGCCGGCGCCAACGGCGTCGGCGCCGAGGCGGCCGACTTCGGGCTGCGCTGGCCGACCGAGCCGGCCGCCCCGGCCGAGCTGCTCGAGCTCGACCCGGAGACGGCCGGGACGACCGGCGAGCTGCCGTCGGCAGACGGTGTGGCGCCGCTCGCCTGGCCGCTGGTCTTCGAGTTTCCTTCCGGCTCCGAGCCCGAGCGCATCGAGGCGCTCGTCGCTCTGGTCGACGGCAACCCCGACGGCACGCCGCGCTGGGACACCGTCGGGGTTCGCGCGCCGGGCTCGGGCGAGTGGGCGCTATACGGCGACCGCGACTGGTTTGACGTCACGACCGAACTCCGGCTGCCCGACGTGCTCGGCGAAGATCGCTGGGGCGCGTGGTCGAAGATCGTCCACCTCGATCCGCTGCGCGGCAGGGTGACCCTGTACCGCGGCGCGGTGTGGCGGACGATGGGGTGGCCGGGTGAGTTCGAGGACGCGCTCACCGAGGCGATCGGACCGTGGCCGGGAGTGCCCGACGACAGCCGGCTCGCCGACTGGTGGCTCGACGCGGCGGCCGGCATCGACCTCGACGTCTACCTCGAGCAGATCGAGCGTCTCGACCGTTGGCTCGACGCCGCCGCGGCCTGGGTCGCCGACAACGAGGACTTCCGGCTGCTGCTCGCCTACCACCCCGGCCCCGACGAGTACCAGCACTCGAGCCTGATCGTCGACGAGCGGCAGTGGGCGTGGAGCCCGGGGCGGGCGCTCGCCGCCGACGAGGGGCTGAAGCGGGTCGGCCGGTCGGTCGACCGGTCGGTCGCGGCGCTGTGGTCCGAGCTCGACCCCGAGCACGACGCGCTGGTCGCGGTGTCCGACCACG
>JASFPU010000522.1:0-3103 GCA_050115855.1 Holophagae bacterium | reverse complement strand
GACCGGTACGGTGACCTGGTCGAGCCGGCCGTCGAGCAGGTACGGGCCGAGCTCGGCGGCGGTCGACGCGAATCGTGCCGCCGGGCCATCGCGCATCCGGCGCACGACGTCGTCGAGCACGTACCCGGGCACCGGCGGGCTGGCGGGGCCCATCAGCGCCCGCATCGTCTCACCCGCCTGCTCGCGGTTCTCGGGGAACAGGTTGACCTGGTTGGGGTTGGGGTTGAACAGCGGCCCGCCGTTGACCGCGACCAGCCGAGCGATGCGGTCGGGGTGGTCGACGGCGTAGAGGAAGCCGAGCCACGCGCCCAGCGAGTTGCCGACCACGGTCACCGGCTGCTGCTCGGGAAGCGTGCTCATCAGCCGGTCGAGCCCGTCGAGCAGCTGCGCCATGTGGATCGGCCCCGACCGGGGATCGCTCTTCCAGTGGCCCGGCAGGTCCGGGATGACCAGCCGGTGATCGGCCACGAGATCGCCGGCCGTCCGCGCCCAGGCACCCGCCTGGTCGCCGGCGCCGTGCAGCAGCACGAGCGTCGGGCCCGACCCGCCCTGCCAGACCGTCATGGCTCCGGCCCCGGTGGCGAGCCGTGTCTTCTCCAGGCCGTTGATCTTGAGCGCGGTCCGGCTCATCCAGGCGTCGACGGTGAGCGGCCGCTTCCAGACCATCCAGACGCCGGCGATGACGAGCAACGCTGCGAGGACCAGGATCGCGAAGATCAGCTTGACGATTTTGTTGCCCACGAGCTCCCCCTCGCCGTGTCACCCGAGATCATGCGCGACCCGTCCCCGCCGTGCAAGTCGAGCAATATGTCACGGCATCCGGAAGGCGACTCCAGCCTGGTTGTACCCGACACCAGAACCGACCAGGGCGACCAGATCGCCGGACGCGATCTTCCCCTGCTCGATCGCGTCGTCGAGCGCGATCGGCACGCACGCCGAGCCGGTGTAGCCCCACTTCTCCATCACCGTGTGGGTCGTGCTCATCGGCAGGCCGAGGTCGGCCATGACGAGCTCGATCGACGGCCTGCGGACCTGGGTGAAGATCGTGAAGTCGATGTCCGACACCTCGAAGCCGCCGTTGGCGGCGAGCGCCCGGACCACCGCCGGCCAGCCGTCGTGGTTGATCTCGGGCGGGTAGCGCTCGAGCATCTTCACCGTCGTGCGTCCCTCCCGCACCGCGTCCTCGGTGGCCGGCTCGAAGGTCGCCCCGGCGTACAGACCCCAGTGGCGGTGGTAGGCGCCGTCGGCGCGCATGGCCGACGAGATGAAGCCCGGCTCGTCGACCGGCTCGAGCACCGCCGCCCCGGCCCCGTCGCCGTAGAAGAAGACCATCGGGTCGTCCGGGCTCGCCAGCTTGTGCATGTTGTACACGCCGATCACGAGCACCGTCCGGAGCGCCGGGTTCGACGCGATCATGCCGGCCGCGATGGCGGCGCCGGTCGGAAACGAGGCACAGGCGCAGCCGACGTCGAAGGTCCCCGCATTGTGGGCGCCGAGCTTGTGCTGCAGCACCACCGACGTCGCCGGCGTGACGTAGTCCGGCGAGTCGGTGCCGAGGATGACGAGGTCGACCTCGCTCGGGTGACGGCCGGCGCGCTCGAGCGCCTGGCGCGCCGCGGGCAGCGCGATGTCCGACGCGCACCAGTCCTCCGGCGCCCACCAGCGGGTGCGGATCGACGACGACTCCTCCATCTTGTCGACGAAGTCGGGAATGTGCGCGAACTTCTCGCGCAATGTGTCGTTCGAGACCTCGATCTCCGGGATGTACCTTCCGGTTGATTTGATCGTCGCAAACCGGGTCATGTTTCCTCCCCACAAGTGCGCAGGGTTGTCGCAGTTCTCAATTCTCAATTCTCAATTCTTAATTGTTCCATCACAATGCGTTGCCGCTGGATTGCAGCCCATCATTCATCTTTCATCACTCATCATTTTGATTATTCAACCATCATCTATTTGTTCTCAATTAAGAATTAAAAATTAAGAATTAAAAATTGACGGCTAGGTGCCGATAACAAGCCCACCATCAACACTCAATGTGGTGCCCGTGACCCACGTCGCCGCATCCGACGCGAGCCAGACGTAGGCGTTGGCGATGTCGGCGACGTCGCCGATCCGACCCATCGGGGTGTGGGCCACCATGCCCTGCAGCACCTTGTCCGGCATCGCCTTGATGATCTCGGTGGCGACGAAGCCGGGCGCGACGGCGTTGACCCGGATGCCGAACCTGCCGAGCTCGCGCGCCCAGGTCTTGGTCATGCCGATGACGCCGGCCTTGGTGGCGACGTAGTTGGTCTGGCCGAAGTTGCCGTTGAGGCACGCGACCGACGACGCGTTGAGCACGACGCCGCCGCCGCCCTCGATCAGGTGCGGCACGACCGCGCGGGTGCAGTTGAACACCCCCTTGAGGTTGACGCCGATGACGGCGTTCCACTGGTCGTCGGTCATGGTCGCGGCGACCTCGCCGTTCTTGTACTTGACCAGCTGCGCGTCGCGCACGATGCCGGCGTTGTTGACCAGGACGGAGACCCCGCCCCACTTCTCCACGACCGCCGCCACCGCGGATGCGACCTGGTCGGCGTCGGCGACGTCGACCTTCTGGAAGAACCCCTCGCCGCCGGCGGCGCCGAGTGCGGCGACCAGCTCGTCCGCGGCGTCGTCGCTGACGTCCCACGCCGCGACCCGGCAGCCCTCGGCGGCGAACCGCTCCGCGGTGCCGCGGCCGATGCCGGCGGCGGCGCCGGTCACGATGACAACTTTCCCCTTCAATCCTGTTTCGATCATCACGTCTCCCTGAAACGAAAAGCGGGGTGCGCCGACCAGCGGCGCACCCCGTTCATGGTGCTACCAGAAACGGTACTCGAGGGTCCCGACGACGGTGCGCGGCGCACCGTACGAGCCGGTCACCACCCCGAAGACCGGCAGGTTGTAGCCGGTGATCAGATAGTCCTCGTCGGTCAGGTTCTTGCCGGTGACGCCGAACCGCCAGTGGCCGTTGCGCGACAGCCACGACACCCAGGCGTCGACCAGGCCGTACGCGTCCTGGGACAGCGGCTCGAGCGGCGTCATCCCGGTCGGGTCGCGCGGGTCGGCGCCGCCCTCGTTG
>JASFPU010000521.1:0-3104 GCA_050115855.1 Holophagae bacterium | reverse complement strand
ACTCCTCGGCGCACGCGAGCTCTCGACCGAGCGTCGACGAACCGGTCGGCGTCCAGTCGCTGCCGAGCGACAGCAGCACGCCCTGGTCGGCCATCATCCTGACCTGGGCGGTGTTGCCGTAGTGGTGCGAGTTGCTCCTCGGCGTCCAGACGAGCCCGACCCGGTTGCCGGCCATGAAGGCGCCGTCGGCGGCATCCGTGGCGACGCCGTGCAGCAGCGTCCATCCGTCATTCATGAAGGTCGACAGGCAGGTGAACTCGTTGTGCGCCGCGTCGTCGATGCCCTCGGCGACGTGCGGGACGAACTCGTCGCCCCAGACCTTGCCCGGAAACTCGTTGTACTCCGGAAAGTCGGTGCAGGCGCCGTCGTTCTTGATGTAATCGCCGGGATCCTCGAGCGGGAACGTGTCCCATTGCACATCGCGCAGACCGAACGCGTACAGCGCATCGATGTTGAGCACCATGCCCGGGTTGTAGGAACCGGACACGGTGGCGGTGGTTCCCGCCATGACATGGCGGATCTCCGCGTAGCCGGCCTGGAGATCGTTTCCGTGAGGCCAGGAGTAGTACGGACGCCAGTCGTTGCGGTGCTCGAACCGATCCGCGAGCGTCGTCGGGTAGGTCGAGTCGTAGCTGGTGTGGGTGTGGGCGTTGATCATCCCGGGCGAGATCACGCCGTCGCGGCACGAGATCTCCGCCGCGTTCGCAGCCTCGGCGTCGAGCCACTCAGGGCGATCGTTCCCGCAGCCGACGTAGAGGATGAACCCGGAGCCGTCGACCAGCACCTCGCCGCCCTGGTAGACCGTGTCGAGGTCGAGGACGTTGCCGCGGAGCACGAGGCCTGCGCCGCTGCCCGCGACCGCATCACAGATCCTGCCCGACGTGGTCGCCGGCAAGTTGTCACAGAACACGACGCGGGCATCCCGGACTCGCAAGCGATCCGGCTGACCGGCTGCGACAGCTGACGCCGACAGGACGAGCGCGATCGCCGCGAGCACGACCGACAAGGCGATTCCACGAGTCACGATGTTCATTCCGATCTCCTTTCAACGCGAAAACCCGGGGCCGCGAGCCGGTCGCCCGACGGCCCCGGGGAAGGTGGTCCTGCCTGCGGACCACGTGCGGACTGCTCGGCGTGGTTTCTCACGGCGAGGCCGCCGACCACGCACCGGTGTCGCCGGTCTCGAACCCGTCGGTGAAGAGCGGCGTTTCGACCACACCGTTGACGACCTCGAGGTCGAATGCGGAGACCTCGGCGCCAGAGTGGGCGTACAGGGCATCGCCCGGGGCCGACAGGTGGAAGCCGGTGAGGTTCACGGTGCCGGACGACACATCGACCCCGCCCTGGACGAAGCTCTGCGTGCTGCCGGCTCCCTGGAGACTCAGGCTGCGAGTGATTGTCAGAGGCTCTTCGTAGGGACCCGCCGCGACGGTGATGTCGGAGCAGCCGACATCGTCGATGGCCGACTGGATGGTCGGGTGCGACGCCGACGGGACATCACATGTCGCCGCCTCGGCTCGACCGACGACCATGACACCCCAGAGCAGGGCGACCGCGACCGCCGTTCGGCACACACGCGTGGATCTCGCCATGGTGGACCTCCTTCGACTGTCCACTCCATGCGCAAGCCCTGTGCCAGGCCGAAACGCGGCAGCTCGCGACCCGGGTCGAGAGAGGTAAAACTCGAGGAGTCAATAACTTTTCGCATCATCGATGATCAATCACAGCACCGGTTCTGATTCCCACATCTGGGAAGCGCGGTGAGATGCCCTGTGAACAGGTCTACTCACAAGCTTATGTTTCAGAGTAATTTCTGCGGGATCTCAGAATCGAGAGACGGCCTCTCACGATCGAGACGCCGACAACGCACGGCCGAGCCGATGTCGTCTTCGGGCTAATCGATGTCGAGCGCCTTGATGCGCCGGTACAGCGTCGAGACCCCGATCCCGAGCCGTTTCGCCGCGGCCGAGACATCGCCGCTGCAGTCAGCGAGCACCCGCTCGATGTGGCTGCGTTCGGCGCGCTCGAGAACCTCTCGCAGCTCGTCGCCGCCGTTGCCATCGGCGGTCGCTTCGCGGATGTCGGGCTGGAGCAGCGTCGTCTCGAGCAGCTCGCCGTCGTCGAGGAAGAGCGCCGCCCGTCCCATCTCCTTCTCGAGCTGACGGACATTGCCCGGCCAGGAGTAGGCGGTCAGCGCCGCCACCGCGGCGCGCGAGATTCCCGCGGCGCGAACGCCGCGTCCGGCGCAAGCTCGGGCGAGAAAGTGGCCCGCGAGGTTCGGGATGTCCGGCCGGCGCTCGCGCAGCGGCGGAACCTCGACCACCCAGTCCGCGATCCGGTGGTACAGGTCCGAGCGGAAGCCACCTTCAGCGAGCATGGCCGTCAGGTCTCGGTTGGTGGCCGAGATCACGCGAACGTCGGCCGGTCGCGCCTCATGGCCCCCGATCCGGTACACCTCGCCCTCCGCGAGCACACGCAGGATCCGGGCCTGGGTCTCCGGCGCCATGTCGCCGATCTCGTCGAGAAAGAGCGTGCCGCCGTGGGCGGCCTCGAACTTGCCGGCGCGGGCGTCGACGCCGGTGGCGACCCCGCGTTCGACGCCGAACAGCTCGCTCTCGAGGAGGTCTCGGGGCAGGGCGGCGCAGTTGAGGGTGACCAGCTGTCGGTCGGCGCGGTCCGACGCCGCGTGGAGAAAGCGGGCGAGCAGCTCCTTGCCGGTGCCGGACTCGCCGCGGATCAGCACGCTGACCCGACTCGGTGCGACGCGCTCGGCCTGTCGGTAGATGTCCCGAACCGCAGCCACCAGGGTCGGCGGGTCGGGCGGTCGTGGCGGATCGGCCGGGCGAGGCCTGGTGTCCAGACCGGCGGAGGACGATCGCCCGGCGGCGCCGATCAGCGCCGCGGCGGCGCGGAGCAACGGTTGAAACGCGGTCGCGATGGCCGCTCCGGCAAACGCCACGCGGAGCGAGAGGTCGTCACCGGCCGACACGGTCACCTCGGTGGTTGGCTCCGAGCACTCCCGTTCTCCGGAGAAGACCACCCCTTCGGTCCCGGCACCGACCTCCACCAGCTCGACGCGGCGGCAGGGCAGGGTCTGCAGCAGT
>JASFPU010000520.1:0-3107 GCA_050115855.1 Holophagae bacterium | reverse complement strand
CTCGGCCGCCCTACGACCCGGCGTCGGCGGTCTTCGGCGTGACCGGCATCCCCGGGCGTGCCCGCTGGAGCCCCTTCGACACGTAGCGCTCGCCGGGCTCGACGCCGTCGAGCACCACGCGCATCATGTCCTCCTCGAGCGGACCGGGCTCGACGTAGCGCTTCTCGACGACGTTGCCGTCGCCGACAATCATCAGGTAGCGGCCCCCGAGGTCGGTCCCGAGGGCGGTCTCCTCGACCAGGAGCGCGCCGGCGAGCAGCTTGCCGGGCAACCGGACGTGGACGAAGAAGCCGGGCAGCACGAGCGCATCGGAGTTGGGGAAGATGCCCCGTACCTGCATGGTGCCGGTGGCCGGATCGACGGTGTTGTCGATGGCGTCGACGGTGCCCTCGACCTCGTATCCGGTCTCCTTGAGAACCAGCGTGATCGGAATCTGCCCCTCCGAAGCCGGACCCTTGTGGCCGCCGCTCGTGGCGAGCAGGGAGGCGATCAGTCGCTCCGAGACGTCGAAGTAGGCGTAGATCGGGTCGATCTGGCGCACCGTCGCGAGCAGCGTCGGCTCACCGGCGCCGACCAGGTTGCCGACGTCGACGAAGTTGCGGCTGATCATCCCGTCGATCGGCGAGGCGACCGTGGTGTAGCCGAGCTCGATCTCGGCGTTGGTCAACGTCGTCTGCGCCTGGAGCACCGCCGCCGACGCCTGGTCGCGCTCGGCCCGCGCCCGCGTCACCTCCTGCTGGCTCACCGCATTGGTCTTGACCGCCTGCTCGAGCCGGTCGAGATCGGACTCGGCGCGAGCCAGACCCGCCTCCGCCGACTCGAGGCCGGCCTCGGCCCGGTCGCGCTGCGCCCGATACGGCGCCGGCTCGATGATGAAGAGCACGTCGCCCGCACGGACGAAGGAGCTGGGCTCGAACTCGATCGACTCGAGGAGGCCCTGCACGCGGGCCCGCACCTCGACCGACCGTCGCGCCTCGGTGGTGCCGGTGAACTCGGAGAAGACGGTCACGTCCCGCTGCACCGGTGTCGCCACGATGACCTCGGGAGGTGGTGGCGCAGCGGTCTCGGGCGTTCCTCGACAGGCCGACACCGAGCCGAGAGTGAACAGTGTGAGCACGGACGCCGTCCAGCGGCGACCGAAGCGATGGTCGATCGATCTGAGTGCGCATGTCATGATGCCGGATTGTCGCGTGAGAGTGTTCGATCGGTCAAGCGCGGAATCAGCCGAGATGCCGTATCATCGCAGGCAACTTCCCGTGTGGAGGGCTCACGGTGGCGTCGTCGAACACAACCGAGCGCAAGGGTCTCGTCGGCACTTTTCAGTGGTTCGTCCACTCCGAGATCACGGGCAGCATTCTGCTGATCTCGTGCACCCTGATCGCACTCGTGCTCGCCAATTCGCCGTGGGCCGGAACGTACCACGATCTGCTTCACACCTACATCGGCGTGTCCTGGGGCGATGCGACCTTCAAGCTCACCCTGCACCACTGGATCAACGACGGGTTGATGGTGATCTTCTTCTTCGTCGTCGGGCTCGAGATCAAGCGCGAGCTCGTGGTGGGTGAGCTCTCCAGCCTCGACAAGGCGAGCCTGCCCGTGGCGGCGGCGCTCGGCGGGATGGTGGTGCCTGCCCTGCTCTACGCGGCCTACAACGCGGGTGGCGCCGGAGCCCGCGGCTGGGGGATCCCCATGGCCACCGACATCGCGTTCGCCCTCGGCGTGCTGGCGATCTTCAGCAAGCGCGTGCCGATCGGGCTCAAGGTCTTCTTGACCGCGTTGGCCATCGCCGACGACCTCGGCGCGGTGGCGGTGATCGCCGTCTTCTACACCGACGAGACCAATATGCTGGCCCTCGGTCTCGCGGTCGTGCTGCTGCTCGTCCTGCTCGCCGCGATCCGGCTTCGGGTGCGCAGCATGGGCTTCCTGCTTATTCTCATGATCGCGGTGTGGCTTGACATCTTCGCCTCGGGAGTGCACGCGACGATCGCCGGCATCCTGCTCGCGATGGTGATTCCTGTTCGGCCGGTGGTCAGCCCCAGGCAGTTCATCTCGGACGCCGAGGAGGTGCTCGAGAAGGTCAAGCGAAGCCAGGACTCCGGCAGCTGTATCGTCACCGATCGCGAGCAGCTCGAGGCCATGGAGTTCGTCCACCATGGCTCCCACAAAGCGCTGCCGTGGGGGCTCATGCTCGAGCACACGCTCCACCCGGTCCAGGTTTGGATCATCCTGCCGCTGTTCGCGCTCGCCAACGCCGGCGTGGTGATCGACAGCCACATTCTCGAGGCCCTCGCCAACCCGATCAGCCTCGGCATCGTGCTCGGTCTCGCCGCCGGCAAGCCGCTCGGCATCCTGGCCATGGCGTGGTTCGCGGTTCGGGCACGGCTCGGGTCGCTGCCGGAGGGGGTCACCTGGCCGCAGGTCTTCGGCGTCGGCTGCCTGGCCGGCATCGGTTTCACGATGTCGCTGTTCATCACCGACCTCGCCTTCGCCGACGAGGCGTTGATCGCCAACGCCAAGCTCGGCATTCTCATCGCCTCGCTGCTGTCAGCGGTGGTCGGTGCCGCCATCCTGGTTCGGACCCTGCCACGTCGCGGCGTCGACACCGACTCCTCCTCCGAGGGAAACTGACCGACCATGCTCGGCGCCGTCCTGCTACCGCTCATCGCCGCCGCCGTCGCGCCGTGGCTGACTCGGAGGGTCGGCGCGCGCGCCGGATGGCTGCTGGCTCCGGTCCCCGTGGCCGCCGCGTTCCCGGTGATCCGGGCGCTGCCCCTGGGCCCGGGTGCCGCCGTCGTCGAGCGCCTGCCCTGGGTCCCCGGTCTCGGGGTCGAGCTCGGCTTTCGGCTCGACGGACTGGCCGCCGTCTTCGCGCTGCTGATCTGCGGTATCGGAGCGCTCATCTTGATCTACGCCGGCGGCTACCTCGCCGGCGACCACCGCCTCGGGCGGCTGCTTGCCACCCTGCTGGTCTTTCTCGGCGTCATGCTCGGGCTGGTCCTCGCCGACGATCTCATCACCCTGTTCGTGTTCTGGGAGCTGACCTCGGTGTGCTCGTTCCTGCTCGTCGGCTTCGACCACACCAGGGCCGAGGCCCGCTCGGCGGCGCT
>JASFPU010000519.1:0-3113 GCA_050115855.1 Holophagae bacterium | reverse complement strand
ATCCGGACCTCGTAGGTTCCGGGGGGCACGCGCGGTCCACTGGCCGATCCCCAGAGCACCGCGCCGTCGACCAGCTTCGCATCCGCCAGCCGGAGGTTCCACACCCACCGGTTCGCGCCCGGCCGCGCGGTCAACAGCGACGGCTCGAAGAACTCCGGGAACAGCTTGCGCCAGATATTCGGAGCCTGGTACTCCGGGTCCGTGCTCGACATCTCGCGAAGAACCTCGCCATCAGCATCGAGAACTTCGAGACGAACCTCATCGCTTTCATCGTCGAAATCGTCCGGCAGCAGGTAGTGAATGATGGCGCCGTAGGGCGGGTTGTCGCCGACCGCACCGCGCCCGGGACCGCCGCCGTCGCCACTGCCGTCGATCCACCGCACGGCCGGCCGCGGCTCGAACAGGTGTGGTTCGCCCATCCGGACGCCGTCGTCGAGCTGACGCAGGGCGCTGAGGTCGTCGAGGATCCAGAATGAGCGTCCCTGGGTCGCGACGACGAGGTCGCCCCGCTTCACGGCGAGGTCGGTGATCGGTGTGACCGGCAGCTCGAGCTGGAACGGCTGCCAGCTCGCACCGTCGTCGAGCGACACGTAGAGGCCGAACTCGGTGCCCGCGAACAGCAGGCCGCGCCGCTCGGGGTCCTCGCGGACCACGCGCACGAAGTGGTCGGCGGGAATCCCGTTCCTGCCGTCGGTGAGGAGGGTCCAGCTGGCGCCGAAGTCGTTCGTTCGGAAGATGTACGGCGCGACGTCGTCGAGCCGGTACCGGTGAACCGCGACGAACGCCCGACCCGGATCGTGCGCCGACAGCTCGATCATGTTGACGGTGCCCCACTCCGGCATCCCGGGCGGGGTGATGTCGCGCCAGCTGGCGCCGCCATCGTCGGACAGGTGGACCAGCCCGTCGTCGCTGCCCGCCCACAGCAGCCCCGCGCGCGCCGGCGACTCCTCGAAGGCGAAGATCGTGCCGTACACCTCGACGCCGGTGTTGTCCTTCGTGATCGGCTCGCCCGCATAGCCCTGCTTGCTCTCGTCGTCGCGGGTCAGATCGGGGCTGATGACCTGCCAGGTCAGGCCCTGATCGGTGGTCTTGTGGACGACGTTGGAGCAGTGGTACAGGACGTCGGGGTCGTGCGGCGAGACGCGGATCGGCGCGTTCCACTGGAACCGGTAGCGCAGGTCGGCCGCCTGCTGCCCGACCGCCATCTGGGGCCACGCCATGATCTGCTGCTGCACGCCGAGCCGGCGGTCGAACCGGGTGATCGAGCCGCCGTAGCAGCCGCCGTAGGTGACGTTCGGGTCGCGCGGGTCGACCGCGACGGTCGCACTTTCACAACCCGCCGGGGCGTACCAATCCGGGCGGTCGATGGCGCCGCTCGGCGTTCGGCTCGGGATCGCCACCGCCGTATTGTCCTGCTGCCCGCCGTACAGCCAGTACGGCTGCTGGTCGTCGACGGTCACCCGGTAGATCTCCGCGGTCGGTTGGTTCGACTGGACCGACCAGGATCGTCCGCCGTTGAAGCTGATGTTGGCGCCGCCGTCGTTGCCCTCGATGAGATTGTCCGGGTCGTCCGGGTTGATCCACAGCGCGTGGTTGTCGCCGTGCGGGGTGCGGACCGGCCTGAAGCTGACCCCGCCGTCGACTGACTTCCACATCGCGACGTTGAGCGCGTACACGGTGTTCGCGTCGGTCGGGTCGGCGGTGAGATGGGTGTAGTACCAGGCGCGCTGACGCAGCTCGCGGTTCGAGTTGACCAGGCGGAAGCTCTCGCCGCCGTCGTCGGACCGGAACAGGCCGCCATCATCGTGCTCGACGAGCGCCCAGACGCGCTGCGGGAAGGCGCCCGACACGGCAACGGCCATCTTGCCGACGTCACCGGCGGGCAGTCCCTCGGTCAATCGCCGCCAGGTGTTGCCGCCGTCGGTGCTCTTGAACAGCCGGCTCCCGGGACCACCCGAGATCAGGTTCCACGGCGACCGACGCACCTGCCAGGTCGCGGCGTACAGCACCCGCGGGTTGGTCGGGTCCATGACGAGGTCGACTGCCCCGGCCTCGTCCGACACGTACAGCACCTTGGCCCAGCTGAGACCGCCGTCGGTGGTCCGGTACACGCCGCGCTCGGAGCTCGGTCCGAAGATGTTGCCGAGCACCGCGACGTACACGATGTCCGGGTCGGTCGGGTGGATGGCGATCGCACCGATCTGTCCGGCATCGTCGAGACCCATGTGGCGCCACGTCCGGCCGGCGTCGGTCGACCTGTAGACGCCGTCTCCGGGCGACACGTTGCCCCGCGGACAGGCCGACCCGGTGCCGACCCAGACGACGTTGGAATCGGCGTCGGCGACCGCCACCGCACCGATCGACGCGGTCCCGAAGCCGTCCCCGTCCCGCCGCTCCCGGCGGGGCCCTTCGGGCAGCCCACCGACCGGAGGCCTGAGCACGCCCGCAGACGCCAGCTCCGGATCGACCTGGCCCATGATCCGGCTCTGATCCTGGGGATCGAGTGTGCGGACCACGTCGGACACGTTGCGCCAGGTCAGCCCGGCGTCGGTCGTCTTCCAGACGCCGCCACCGGTCGAGCCCATGTAGTAGGTCATGGAGTCGCCCGACACCCCGGTGACCGCCGTGACCCGCCCGCCGCGATACGGTCCCACCAGCCGGAACGACATCGAGTTGAACAGCTCGTCGGGCACCGTCGCGGCATCGGCGATCGCAACCACGCACACCACCAGAGCGGTCATCACGAATCGGCGCATGCTGGACCTCCATCCATGAGGGTCCGAGGATAGCAGCACGGCGCATTTGCTATCCTCCGCTCATGGATACCAAGACTCGCAATCGCCTGCTTCTCGGCGCCGCTCTCGTGATCGCGGGGGGCGTGATCGCCTACAACATGTTTTTCAGCCTGACGCCGCCACGCCACGCCGACCACGACCACGCCATCGCCACGCTCGATGCCGGCGGTTTCCTCTGGATCGAGGCGGCGAGCGGAGTCCGTCGGAACCTGGTCGGCGTGCCGGGCAAGGTCCTCGTCCTGCACTGGTTCGATCCGACTTCGGTCAATCTCACGGAGCAGCAACGGGCCGCCGCATTCGCGGCGACGATGGCGGATG
>JASFPU010000518.1:0-3118 GCA_050115855.1 Holophagae bacterium | reverse complement strand
CGCGATGCGGGTCGGGTACTGTTCACTGCCACTGCCACTGCCACTGCCACTGCCACTGCCACTGCCACTGCCACTGCCACTGCCACTGCCACTGCCACCGCCATCGGACGCGGACGCGGGAGAGCGAGCGGATGTGACGCACAACATTGGGACATACGACGATCCCGCGCTACACTTGACGTGTACGGATCGGACAGTGGAGGTCGATCGATGCACATCAACGACATCCTCAAGGTGGCCGTGGAGCGCAAAGCGTCGGATGTTCACCTCAAGGTGGGCGCCCACCCGGTGCTGCGCATGGACGGTCGGCTCCAGGTGCTGACCGAGTTCAAGCGGATGATGCAGGAGGACACCATCGCGATGGCGTTCTCCATGATGTCGTCGCGCCAGAAGGAGCGGTTCAAGCATCAGCTCGAAACCGACATCGCGTACTCGGTCCCGGGGCTCGGACGGTTCCGCTGCAACATCTTCCAGCAGCGCGGCTCGGTCGGCATCGTGCTCCGTTTGATCCCGTCGCGAATCCAGACCTTCAAGGAGCTCATGCTGCCGCCGGTGCTCGAGAAGATCTGCGAGGAGCAGCGCGGATTGGTTCTGGTCACCGGGACGACGGGGTCGGGTAAGTCGACCACCCTGGCGTCGATGATCGACTACGTCAACACCCGACGCATCGAACACATCATGACCATCGAGGACCCGATCGAGTTCCTGCACCGCGACAAGAAGTCGATCATCAACCAGCGTGAGGTCGACGTCGACACCAAGCAGTTCTCGATCGCCCTGCGATCGGCGCTGCGCCAGGACCCGGACGTCATCCTGGTCGGTGAGATGCGCGACTACGAGACCATCGAGACCGCGCTGCTCGCAGCCGAGACCGGTCACCTGGTGCTGTCGACGCTGCACACCTTGGACGCCACCGAGACGGTCAACCGCGTCATTTCGGTGTTCCCGCCACACCAGCAGAAGCAGATCCGCATCCAGCTCGCGTCGGTGCTCAAAGCGATCATTTCGATGCGGCTGCTGCCCCGCGCCGACGGGCTCGGCCGGGTGCCGGCGGTCGAGGTGCTCATCGCGACCGCGTACATCCGGGATTGCATCGAGAACAAGGAGAAGACCAAGCTCATCCGCGACGCGATCACCCAGGGCACCAGCCAGTACGGTATGCAGACCTTCGACCAGTCGCTCTACCTGCTGTACAAGAACGGTCTGATCACCCTCGAGGAGGCGCTGCGCCGCGCCACCAACCCGGACGAGTTCAAGCTCAAGATCCAAGGCATCCAGTCAACCTCGGATCTGTCGCGCGAGGAGATGGACGGCGTGCTCGAGCTCGGCACCGACTCGACCATGGACCCGTTCGCCGAGGACTCGCCGTTCGAGTTCGGCACCGCGGAGTAGTGGAGAGGGAGTTTTCAGTTCTTAGTTCTTAGTTTTTAGTTCCATCGTCTTCTGGCCGGAAGCTGTCGCCGGAGCCGGGACCGACAACTAAAAACTAAAAACTCAAAACTAAGAACTCATTTCGAGTTCGATTGAAGAACCCTGCCTACGACACGGCCCTGAAGCTGCTCGCCCGGCGCGATCACTTCCGCGCCGAGCTCGGCGACAAGCTCCGCTGCCGGGCGTTCGACGACGGCGACATCGAGGCCGCGCTCGATCGCATCGAGGGGCTGGGCCTGCTCGACGACGAGTCGTTGGCGAGGCGATTCGTCGAGTTCCGCAGCGTCGACCGGGGCTGGGGCCCGGCGCGGCTCAGCGTCGAGCTCCGACGCCGCGGTGTCGACCGCGATCTGGCCGAACGCGTGGCGCGGCTCGACGACGCGACCCACGACCGGGCGCTCGAAACTGCGGTTCGCCGGGTCGTCGTGCGCGCGAAGTCCGGCTGGTGGCGCCTTCCCGACCGCCGGGCTCGTCTGATAAGCTCCCTCATCGGTCGCGGGTTCGACCCCGATGTCGCCTCGTCGGCCATCCACCGGCTCGCCGCCGAGAGGGAGACAACCGAGCATGAGACGCCTGACCAGCCCGGAGATCCGGGCCGCCTTTCTTGACTTCTTCGCCGAGCGCGGCCACCAGGTCGTGCCGTCGTCGCCGCTGCTGCCGGCCGGCGACACCACGCTGCTGTTCGCCAACGCGGGGATGAATCAGTTCAAGGACGTCTTCATGGGCCGCGAGCAGCGGCCCTACAGCCGGGCCGCGTCGTCTCAGAAGTGCGTCCGTGCCGGCGGCAAGCACAACGACCTGGAAAACGTCGGGTACACGGCCCGCCACCACACGTTCTTCGAGATGCTCGGCAACTTCAGCTTCGGCGACTACTTCAAGCGGGACGCCATCCGCTACGCGTGGGAGCTGCTGGTCGAGGTCTACGCGATGCCCGTCGAGCGGCTGTGGTTCACCGTCTACACCGACGACGACGAGGCCGCCGAGCTGTGGCGGGAGATCGGCGCCGCGCCCGACCGGATCCTCCGGTTCGGGGAGAAGGACAACTACTGGGCGATGGGCGAGACCGGCCCGTGCGGTCCGTGCTCGGAGATCCACTTCGACCGGGGACCGGATCCGCTCGCCCCCGATCGAGCCGAGCTGGTCAACGGCGAGGGCGACGACATCATCGAGATCTGGAATCTGGTTTTCATGCAGTTCGAGCGCAACGCCGCCGGCGAGCTCCACCCGCTGCCGCGACCGTCGATCGACACCGGCGCCGGGCTCGAGCGGATCGCCACCGTGCTCCAGGGGGTCGAGACCAACTACGACACCGACCTCTTCGTGCCGATCCTCGACGCCATCGGACGGCTCGTCGAACGGCCGTATGACCCGGCGAGTGAGCTTGCACCGGCGTACCGGGTGATCGCGGACCATATCCGCGCGACCGACTTCCTGATGACCGACGGCGTCGTGCCGTCCAACGAGGGGCGTGGTTACGTGCTGCGTCGGATCATCCGTCGTGCGCTGCGCTACGGCCGCGCGCTCGGCCTCGACGGCGCGTTCCTCTACACGCTGCTGCCGGTAGTCGACGAGCTGATGGGAAAACAGTACCCCGAGCTCCTCGAGCGCCACGCGGTCGTCGCGACGCAGCTCGAGCAGGAGGAGCGCCGCTTTGCCCGGACCCTCAACGCGGGCACCGACATCGCCG
>JASFPU010000517.1:0-3126 GCA_050115855.1 Holophagae bacterium | reverse complement strand
CGGCGTGGAACGGTGCCGCGACGAGGACGACATCGGCGCCGGACAGGGCTTCGAGGTAGGCCGGACCGAAGTCGCGACGGGCCGCGGTCAGCGACCGCGGCTCAAAGGCGACCACCAGACGGTGGTCGGGCCAGCGCTGGCGAGCAGCGATGATGGTCACGCCGAGCGCCGTCGGGTGGTGGGCGAAGTCGTCGACCACCGTGATGCCGGAGACCGTGCCGACGGTCTCCATCCGTCTGGCGACCCCTGGAAAGGACGCGAGGACGCCCAGACCGAGCTCGATCTCGATCCCGACCGCGAGGGCGCCGGCGAGCGCCATGGCCGCGTTCTGGGTGTTGTGCGCGCCCGGCAGCGGCACCTGGAGCCGGTGAGCCGCGCCGCCACGCCACCTCACCTCGGCGACGCCGCCGTCGCCGGTGGGCCGCCAGGACGACACCACGAGGTCGTTGCCCGGCTCCGGGCCCACTCGAATCACCGGAGCCGTGGCGTCGCGCGCCGCGGCCTGCGCGTGCTCGCTCCATCCGTTGATCACGACAGCCCCGGTCGCGGGAACCTGGGCCGCGCCGGCGCGGAACGCGGTCAGCACCGCGTCGAGCGTTGGATAGAGATCGGCGTGGTCGTACTCGACGGGTCCGATCAGGAAGAGGTGCGGGCGGTAGTGGAGGAACTTCGGACCACGATCGAAGAAGGCGGTGTTGTACTCGTCCCCCTCGATCACCATCCAGGGCCCGTCACCGAGCCGGAAGGCGCGGCGGTTCCAGGTCGGCATGCCGCCGATCAGATAGCTCGGATCGGCACCCGACGCCTCGAGCACCCAGGCCAGGAGCGACGTCGTCGTGGTCTTGCCGTGCGTCCCCGCGACAACCAGGCCGGCCGGTCCGCGCGCCAGGACGTGATGCGCCACGGCCTCGGCTTGGGACAGGAAGGGCACGCCGCGGCGCAGGATCTCGACCACCTCGGGATTCGAGCGCGGCACCGCGTTGCCGATGATGACGCGGTCGATGTCGCTCGGTACGGCCTCGGGATTGAAACCGAGCCGAACCTCGATCGCCAGCTCGTCGATTAGGGTGCTCATCGGCGGATAGAGCGCGCTGTCGACACCGCGGACGTGATGCCCGAGAGCCTGCAGCAGCCCGGCCAGCGGCGCCATGGCGGTGCCGCCGATCGGCAGGAAGTAGAGTCGCTCCGTGGTCGGGTAAAGGTTGTGCAACTGTTCGCCCCTCCGGCTTGCGGCTGTCGGGCCCGGTTTTTACGATTGTCTCTCGATGGTGGAACAACCACAAGGAGGCATGTGATGCGCACTCGAAATCTGACTCACCTCGTCTTGGCGGTGCTGGTCGTCGCCGCATCGTCGGCCGCGGCCCAGGCCCAGGGCACGCCCCGCCTCGTCGTCCCCTCGAAGATCATCGACATCGGTACGGTCTCCCAGGGCGTCGTGGCGGACGCGGTGTTCGAGCTGGTCAACGAGGGCGACGCGGCGCTTGTCGTCAAGGCGGTCCGGCCAACCTGCGGCTGCACGGTGGCCGATTTCGACCGCGAGATTCCGGCCGGCGGCAAAGGAAAGGTCGAGGCCAAGCTCGACACCAAGGACTTCGCTGGACCGATCTCGAAGTCGATTCTGGTCATGACCGACGATCCGCAGATGCCGACAGTGACGCTCGTCATCAAGGCCGACGTGCGGCCCTTCATCGAGGTTTTGCCGCGGCCGCTCGTCCGGTTCAACGCGGTCCTCCACGAGCCCATGAGCCAGACCTTCACCGTGGTCGGCGCGGATCCGGAGAAGTCGGTCAAGGTGCTCGGGGTGGACAGCAGCGTGCCGTTCATCACGACGTCGGTCCGTAAGCTCGGCGAGGACGAGCTGATCAAGGGCAAGAGCCCGTCGCAGTACGAGGTGACCCTGGCGCTCGCCGATGACGCACCGATCGGACCGGTCAATGCCGTGCTGACCGTGAAGACCGACCTCAAGGAGGCGTCCGAGGTGCCGGTCAAAGTGTATGGGGTCATTCGTTCGCTGATCCACGTGACACCGAGCCAGGTCCAGTTTGGTTCGGTCGAGGCCGCCAGCCGTCCCGGCCGCAACCTGATCGTGGTCAACAACCGGACCGACGGCTCGAAGATGGAGATCACCGATGTCGCTGTCGACGACCCGGCGTTCGCCGCTCAGCTCGCGCCCATCGAGGACGGTCGACGCTACCAGGTCACCGTCATGATCAAACCGGATGCCGATCCCGGTTCGCGGAACGCGACGCTGACGTTGACCACGACCGACAAGGACTTCCCGAAGGTCACGGTGCCGATCCGGGCCAACATCAGATAACCACGAAGCTCCTTCCGGCTTCTTCGACGGGGGACGGGAACGCCTCCCCCGTCGAGTCATTTCCAGTCGCAGCGCTCAGCGACACGCTTTACACTTCCTGATTCACGACTCGCGGGGCTCTGCCATACTGTGACGCCATGACCGAGAGATCCACTGTGCCGCGCACGCTCGCCGTCGAGACGTCGTGCGATGAGACCGCCGTCGCCGTGCTCGACGGCGAGGGCCGGGTCGAGGCCAACGAGCTGGCGAGTCAGATTGCAGCCCACGCGCCGTACGGCGGAGTGGTGCCCGAGCTGGCGTCGCGCCAGCACCTGACCGCCTTGCCGCTGCTCGTCGAGCGCGCCGTCGAGCGTGCGGCGGGCCCGATCGAGTTGGTCGCGGTCACCGCCGGACCGGGTCTGATCGGCGCCCTGCTGGTCGGTGTCCGGTTCGCCGCCGCGTACGCGTGGGCCCGCGGCGTGCCGCTGATCGCGGTCGACCACCTCCACGGCCATCTGGTGTCGCCGTTTCTCAGCCTCGACGGCGACGCCGCACGGCCGATGCCGGGTCGGGTGCTGGCGCTGGTCGCGTCGGGTGGGCACTCGAGCTGGTACCTGGTTGCGGACGGTCAGCCGCACCGGCTCGGTCGGACCCGCGATGATGCCGCGGGGGAGAGCTTCGACAAGGTCGCCCAGGCGCTCGGCCTGCCCTACCCCGGAGGACCGGTGGTCGATCGGTTGGCGCGGTGCGGCGACCCGAGCCGCGTCGATCTGCCGCGGCCGCTGATCGCCGACGCGCCGGCCGATTTTTCGTTCTCGGGCCTCAAATCC
>JASFPU010000516.1:0-3127 GCA_050115855.1 Holophagae bacterium | reverse complement strand
TCCACGCGCTCCTGGTACTCGTGGCCGCACATCATGCAGCGGAACGTCTCCACGCTGGCGGTCATGGCCTGATCTCCTCGCTCACGGGGCCGCCGCCGCGGCCGTCTCGGCCTTCGGCTTTGGCTTCTTCTTCGGCTTGGGCTTCAGGGCCTCCTTCGCCTGGGCGACCTCCTCGGGGGTGACGGTTCGTCGCAGCTCCTCCATCTGCTTCATGACCTTGGCGAACTTCTGCCCCTCGGCGGCGCTGATCCACTCGAGCTGGAGCCGCTCCGGGCGCACCCCCTTGCGCTCCAGGGTGTCCCAGAGGTGCTGCACGCGCTGGACGGTCTGACGGTTGGCGTTGATGTAGTGGCAGTCGGCGTAGTGGCAGCCCGAAACGAGCACCATCGGCGCGCCGCAGCGGAAGGCTTCGAGCACCATTTCCTCGGAAATCCGCGCCGAGCACATGGTGCGGATCACCCGGTTCGACGCCGGGTAGGTGATGCGCGAGATGCCGGCCATGTCGCCGCCGGCGTACGAGCACCAGTTGCAGGCGAAAACGAAGACCTTGTCCTCCGGACGATCGGCGAGCACACCCCGCACCTGGGCGATGAGCTGGTCGTCGGTGAAGTGGCGCATGGTGATCGCACCGAAGGTGCAGGCCGCTCCGCACGCACCGCAACCGGCGCAGGCCGCCTCGATCACCGTCGCGACCTCCTTCTTCTTCCAGCTGATCGCGCCGTAGGGGCAGACCGAAGCGCAGATGCCGCACTTGGAGCAGGCCTCGGGGTCGATGACGCTGGTGATCGCCTCGATCTTGATCTCGCCGGCGTTGAGCAGTGCGCCGGCGCGCGATGCCGCCGCTCCGGCCTGGCAGACCGAGTCCTTGATGTCCTTGGGCGACTCGCAGAAACCGGCGAAGTAGACGCCGCGGGTCGGCGCATCGACCGGTTTGAGCTTCGGGTGCGACTCCATGTAGAAGCCGTCGGCGGTCTTGGACAGGGTGAGCAGCCCGGCGAGCTTGTCACGGTCGGCCGCCGGGACGACCCCGACCGACAGGACGACCATGTCGAGCTCGTGCTGCTCGAGACGGCCCGAGGTGGTGTTCTCGACGGTGATCACGAGGTTGCCGGTCTCGGGGTCTTCCTCGATATCGCCGGGCAGCCCGCGGACGTACCGCGTGCCCGCTTCCTTCGAGCGCCGGAACATGTTCTCGAAGTCCTTGCCGAAAGCGCGGATGTCCTGGTAGAAGACGAAGTTCTTGGTGTCCGGATAGTGGTCGGCGAGGAGCAGCGTATCCTTGACGGTGTTCATGCAACAGATGTTCGAGCAGTAGGGCCGACCGATCTTGGGGTTGCGCGAGCCGACGCACTGGATGAAACCGATCCGCGTCGGGCGCTCGTGGTCCGACGGTCGGACGAAGTGGCCCGCGGTCGGCCCGCCGGCGCAGATCAGCCGCTCGAACTCCATCGAGGTGATGACGTTGTCGAATCGGGTGTAGCCGTACTCGTCCATCTCGGTCGGGTCGTAGACGTCGAGACCGATGGCGACGATGATGGCACCGACCTCGCGGGTCACGATCTCGTCCGCATCGTCGAAATCGATCGCCTCCTTCTCGCAGACCTCAGCGCACTTGCCGCAGGCGATGGGGTTGTTGCCGAGGCAGGTGTCCATGTCGAGGATGTATGAGCAGGGCACCGCTTGCGGGAAGGGAATGTAGATCGCCTTGCGCGACGACAGGCCCATCTGGTACTCGTCGGGCGCGACCTGAGGACAGACCTCGGCGCAGTCGCCGCACGAGTTGCACTGATCGAGATCGACGTAGCGCGCCTTCTTGCGGATCCTCACGGTGAAGTTGCCGATGTAGCCGGAAACCTCGTCGACTTCGGAGTAGGTCAGGAGCTCGATGTTTGGATGCCGACCGGCATCAATGGCCTTCGGGCCCAGAATTCATATCGAGCAGTCCATCGTGGGATAGGTCTTGTCGAGCTGCGCCATGATCCCACCGATGGACGGTTGTTTCTCCACCAGGGTGACCTGGTGGCCCTGCTCCGCAAGCTCGAGCGCCGCTTCGATCCCGGCGACGCCGCCGCCGATGACCAGCGCGCGGCGTGTGACCGGCACCGCCATCTCCTCCTGCGGCTGCAGGAACCGGGCGCGAGCGACCGCGCTCGCCACCAGGTCCTTGGCCTTGGCGGTGGCCGCGTCCCAGTCGCCGGGGTGGACCCAGGAGCAGTGCTCGCGGAGATTCGCCATCTCCATGAGGTAGGGGTTCAGCCCCGCCTCGAGCACGCACTGCCGAAAGGTGGGCTCGTGTTGCCGCGGAGTGCACGACGCCACCACCACCCGGTTGAGCCGGTGCTCGGCGACCGCATTCTTGATCTCGTTCTGGCCCGGATCGGCGCAGGTGTACTTGTTCCGGACCACGCACACCACGTCGTCGAGGGTCTCGGCGTACTCGCTCACCGCCGCGGTGTCCACTGCACCGGCGATGTTGAGCCCGCAGTCGCAGACGAAAACCCCGATCCGCAGCTCGTTGTCCTTGTCGAGAGTTGCCATCACAGCTCTTCCCTTCCCGTGTTCAGACCAACGCGGACGCGACCACCTCGGCCACGTCGCGCATCTCGATCGCAATCTCCTTGCCGATGTTCGGGTCCTTCATGGCGCACGCCAGGTGAATCTGGCACTTCGGACAGGCGGTGACCAGAACCTCGGCACCGGTCGCGCGGGCCTCGCGCAGCCGTTCGACCTGGATCTGCTTGGCGAAACGGTCACAGTTGGACCACGTGCCGCCGGCACAGCAGGCGGCACGACGGCCGGTGCGCCGCATCTCGGCGAGCTCGACCCCCGGCACGGCGGCGAGTACCTCGCGCGGTGCATCGACAACGCCGAGGTGGCGGGCGAGCCGGCACGGATCCTGAAAGGTCAGTGTGGTGGTCGAGCCGTTCGCCAGCTCGAGGTTGTCGAGCTGCTCCTGCAGGTACTCGGTCAGATGCTGGACTCGAATCGTCGCACCGTCGAGGAACGGCTCGTAGTCGATCCGCCAGGTCCGGGCGCACTCGGCACACGGGGTGACGACCAGCTCGGCGCCGCTTCTCGTGACCAGCTCGACGTTGTGCCTCGCCAGCGAGGAGAAGCTCGTCCGGTC
>JASFPU010000515.1:0-3128 GCA_050115855.1 Holophagae bacterium | reverse complement strand
CGGTCCGGACCGAGCTCGAGAAAGGTGTCCACCATCGTGGTTCGCCAGCGGAACAGCTCGACGATCACGGCGATCAGGATGATCAGCCAGGCGAAGCGATCGATCAAGGTGAAAAGGGCGCCGTAGCCGAGCCACCGCGACGAGACGAGGCGGACGAGTGCGAGGAGAACGGCAATGCGCAGTACCGTCCGCACGCTGCGCTCGAGGCGCGTCCGCCGCTCCTCGGCGACCCGGACATCGTAGTGGCGTGCGATGGCGACGAGCAGCGCGGTGACGGCGTCGATGGCCAGGCGGTAAGCGCCGTACAGCAGGGCGAGTCGAAGCGCGATGTCGACCTCGACCTCGCGTGCCAGTGGTCCCAACGCCCACCGAAGACCGACCACGCCGAGCACGAAGCAACCCCACGGCAACAGCACCTCGATGGCATTCGTCAGCCGGTGGACCCGACGCTTCCATCCGAGGCTCTTGAACGAGTGGAAGGCGGCCTGGCGGACGCGTTCGAGACCGTCCGGTCCGCGACGTTTGAGCCATCCGGCCGCGACGATGACCAGCACCGCGAGCACCGCGTGCCAGGCCAGTCCGCCGACCGTGACCAGGTCCGCCATCCGCGCCGGGAGCAGCGCCACGTCGTGCAGTCGGTGGGCCTTGTAGAGCCGGGCCTTGAGGGTCAGGAGATCGAGCTCCCATGTCAGCTGACGCCAACCCTCGAGACCGACCCCGAGCCGGCTCTTCAGGTACTCCCGCGACAGGTTCGCTCCGTTGGATTGACGGATCGCGACCAGCTCGGCGAGCGACCGTTCGATAGCCGTCAGGCGCTCCCAGGCCTGGTCTGCCGCGGCCGTCGATGTCGCCCCTGACCACGCGCGTAACGCGTCGCGGGCCCGACCGTGGACGACGAGAATGGTCGAGGTGAGCTCGCGGTCGAGGGCGTCCGCAGCCGCCGAGCCCGGCGCGACGGATTCGCTGCGCCGTCTCAGCTCGGTCACGAGCGGGTCGAGCCCGTCGCCGACCTTCGTGGCCGGGTGGTGGTCGGTCTCGAGTCGAGCAGCTGCCGTCGATCGGGGTTCGAGGTCCGGTACGACTGTCGGCGCCGGCGTCGGCGATGCCGGGGCTGGAGGTTGTACGGTCGGTGACGGCTGTGCGTCCTGTGCCGCGACCGGCGTCGCGATCAGCAGGAGAACCGCGGCCACGAGCCCAGCGTGAGCTCGCCGGCCGGACCTGCCGGGTGTCCGGCGTGGTCCGTCAGTGGTCGGTCGGCTCGCAGCTGTGGCCTGGTTCACCGGGGGATCATGCCACACGCCACCCGGGCGGTAAAGGAAAGGGCGCCTCGCAGCGAGCCTGTGCGGCGCGTCAGGGTGCCACTGGCAGGCGAACGGTCAGCGTGGCGCCGCCGCCCGGGCGGTTGGCGGCGGTCACCGTGCCCCGGTAGGCTTCGACGACCGCCTTCACGATCGCCAGGCCGAGGCCCGAGTGGCCGCCGTCGTCGGTGTCGTCGGGCCGGTACGAGAAGAACCGGCCGAACACGCGCTCGAGGTGCTCGTCGGGAATGCCGGGACCTTCGTCGGCGATCTCGACCACGGCGGTGCCGCCGTCGATGTGCAGCGACACGGTCACGGTGCCGTCGGCGGGTGAGAAGCTGACCGCGTTGGCGAGCAGGTTCTCGAAGGCCTGAGTGAGCCGGTCCGACGACGCGAGAACCGTGACCTCGGAGCCGGTCAACGTGAGGTCGAACCGGGGACCGCGGTCGCCGCGGCGCAGCCGGAACGCGTCCACCAGCCCGCTCAGGAGCCGATCGAGGACCACGGGTTCGAGCTCCTCCTCGTCGATCCGGGCGTCGATCCTGGAGATCTCGCGCGCCTCGGTGAGCAGCCGCTCCATGCGCGCCACGTCCTTCTGGATCATGACGAGGAAGCGCCGGCGCTCGTCAGGTTCATCGACGTCGAGCGCCATGTCGGTCGCCGAGCGGATCGCGGCGAGGGGGTTCTTGAACTCGTGCGACACGTCGGCGGCGAACGACTCGGTGAACTGCAGGTGCTGCTCGAGCCGTCGGGTGAGCTCGGCCAGGGCGCGCTCGAGATCGCCGATCTCGTCGGATCTCCCGCTCGGCTCGAAGCCGCCGCGCAGCCGGCCCCGCCGGTCGAGGATGGCGTCGGCGGTGCGGCGCAGACGTCCGAGCGGGCGGGCGATGGTGGTCGCCATGAGCAGTGTCAGCACCATCGCCACCGACAGGCTGATCAGGAATACCCGGAACACGTCGAGCCGGACCGAGTACAGCGCCTGCAGGATCCGCGTCGTCGACTGGGACACCAGGACCGCGCCCTCGACGACGCCGTCGATCCGCACCGGAATGGCGATGTACAGCGTAACGGAGCGCTGCGAACCGGGCGTGATTCTCGTCGTCGCGCCGTACCGGCCGGCGAGGGCGTCACGAACCTCCGGTGCGTCGAGGAAGCTCGCCGGCTGCCACTGGTCGGTCTGGTCCGCCGGCGGTTCGGACAGACGTCGCAGCGCCCGGAACGGCAGCGATCCGATGCGGTAGAGGAAGGGCGTCTCCTCGGTCTGGCTGCGGCCGTCGTCGACGGCAGCTGCCTCCTCGCGTCGCGGCCCGAAGCTCGCCGAGTCCGCGAGCAGCTCACCACGGCGGTCGACGATGCGCAGCCGGGCGAGGTGCCGACGGTCGAGCTGGACCAGAATGCGGTCGGCGTCGGTCGCCTCGAAACGGCCGGTGGCTTCGAGAGCGGCGGCGAACAGGCGGCCCTCCTGGGCCATGGTGCGCTCCTGGGCCTCGAGCAGGCGGCGCTCGTAGGTGTCGAGCACGAGCACGCCGGCCATCGGCAGGAACACCACCAGGACGTTGAAGGCGAGCAGGCGGACCGAGATCCGCGACAGCCACTTCAGCGCCACGGGTCACCTCCCGCAGGCTCGGCGAGCGCCGACACGTCACAACCTCCACGGCACGACGACGCATCGATCAACTCGAACGGAATCCCCCTGTGTCGTGCTTCGTGTCTTCGTGGTTGCGACGGATCTGGCCTTTCGACGGGGGACGAGCGCCACGTCGGTCATGAATCGGCTGCCTCGGTGTAACGGTAGCCGAGACCGTAGACGGTCTCGATGCGGTCGAAGTC
>JASFPU010000514.1:0-3133 GCA_050115855.1 Holophagae bacterium | reverse complement strand
TGCCAGGTGCCGTTGCTCGACATGAAGCGCTACAACAAGCTGCTCGCCGGCGCCAGCTGGATGGCGGAGTACGGCAACCCCGACACCGACGACTGGAACTACATCAAGAAATGGTCGCCGTACCACAACCTCGACCCGAAGAAGGACTACCCGGAGGTCTTCTTCTATACCTCGACGCGCGATGACCGGGTCCACCCCGGCCACGCGCGCAAGATGGTCGCCAAGATGACCGACATGGGCAAAAAGGTTTTCTACTACGAGAATACCGAGGGCGGCCACGCAGCCGGGGCGAACCTTAACCAGCAGGCCTACATGTGGGCCCTGAGCTACGCGTACCTGTGGAAGATGCTCCAATGAACGATCGCGCGGCGGCGGCGGCCGCCGCGATCGGCGTGCCGGTCGCCCGTCGTCACATCTTCCTGTGCTGCGACCAGGCGACGCCGAAGTGCTGCGACCGAGAGGCCTCGCTCGAGTCGTGGCAGTTCCTCAAGCGGCGCCTGCGTGAGCTCGGCCTGTCCGAGTCGGGCGGCGTGCTGCGCACCAAGGCCGACTGCCTGCGGATCTGCGCCGACGGCCCGATCGCGGTGGTCTACCCGGATGGCGTCTGGTACCGGAGCTGTACCCCGGAGGTGCTCGAGCAGATCATCACCGAGCACCTGGTCGAAGGTCGAATCGTTGAAGAGCACGTCATCATGAAACGAAAACTCGAGTGAGCTTTCCGAAAACCACGACGGCTAGCGCCGCGCCAGCCGTCGTGGTTTTCGGAACTCAACTAGCACTTCACGTCACCAGTGCGACCCCTGCCCAGATGATACCGCCGAGGATCAGCAGCGGGACAAGCACGACGAGGCCGATGCCGAGCACCAGCGGGCCAGCGACCACGACTACCACAAGGGCTCCGAGCAGGAGCGCCAGTCCCTTGAGCAGCAGCGCGACCGGAATCAATGCGATTTTGAGCACGAGCTTGAGCAGCCCCACGACGATCGCGACGACGCCCAGCACGACCGCGCCGACCGCAACCAACGCCAGAATACCGAACAGCTCCAACATGACGTCGCCTCCTGGGAGAGAGTACGCATCCTCGAACCGGGAGGTTCTCGAATGCTGGATGTTGGATATTGGATGTTGGATATTGGATGTTGGATTGGATGTTGGATGCGAAATCGTAGACCCGCATGACACCGTGCGAAGCGGATTTCTCAGGAGTCCAACACTCGCCAGCAGAGATGAATCCACTATCCAAGATCAAGCATCGGCGAGAGGCCGACTGCCTATCGACGCATGATGGAGTCGAGGATCATGAGAAACGCCGCCTGCTGCTCGGGCTCGGCCTTCTCGATGACCGCCAGACAGCCGGTGTCGTCGAACTCCTCGTGCAGCCGGTCGGCCGGGTGCGACGAGGTGATGATGATCCGCTTGAGGTTGACGCCGCGGTCCCGCGCCGCGTCCAGCACCTCGCGGCCGTCCATCCACGGCATCTCCCAGTCGAGCAGCAGCAGGTGGATGTCCGGCCCCAGCCGCTCGACCGCGTCGCGCGGGTCGTCGTAGGTCTCGACCGCGACCAGGTCCGCATACCGATCCTCGAGGAGCCTTCTCCAGACTGCGCACTGGATCCTCGAGTCGTCGATCACGACCACGCGCCGCGGCCCGTCGTTCGCCATCACCGGCAGCCTATCAGGGACCCGTGTCGCCGACCACCGATCGCGAGCGCCGAGCAGAAGGCCGCGCGTGCCGACGCTCAGCCGACCCGCTCGTCGGCGAGATCGTCGACCTCGAAGCCGAGCGCGCGCACCGCCGCGGCGAGCGCCGCAGGATCGAAGCCCGAACCCGTGACGAGCGCCCGGCCGCCGGCGAGATCGACCGTGGCGTCGTCGACGCCGTCGCAGTCGTTCAGGGCCCGGGTCACGCTCTCGACGCAGCCGTTGCAGCGCATGCCGGTCACCGCGAGCTCGAGCCGATCGCTGTCGTCAGTCGCATCCGTCATTCGGTACTCCTTGGGGAATGGTTGCGGCTGGGGCCACAGCGCGTTGACCAGCACCAGCACGAGCAGGATCGCGCACCCTCGGCCGAACCACGTCGCGAGCCCGCCAGCCTCCTCGCCGTGATGCTGATGCCCGGTCATCACTGTCTCCGGCCCGGGCACCATCGCGTTCGAACCGACCAGTCCGGACGACACCGCCGCGTCGACGGCGAAGCCGGTCGCCAGGGCGCCGACCGCCACCGTGATCAGGAAGATCACGACCGACCGCCGGCCGAGCACTCGCCACAGGGTCGTGATGGTGGCGGCATTGGTCGCGGGACCGGTGATGAGGAAGACCAGTGCCGCACCGGGCGACAGGCCGGCATGGATCAGCGACAGCGCGATCGGTGTCGACGCCGTTGCACAGACATACAGCGGCACACCGACCGCCATTGCCGCGAGCATGGGCCACAGACCGCCGCCGAGTGATCCCTCGAGGGCGCGCGGTTCGACGAGCGCCGAGATCACACCCGACAGCACGATGCCGACGACCAGCGCCCGACCGATGTCGCGCGGCAGCGTCACCATGCCATAGCTCAACCCCTGGAGCAGGGTCCGCTTCTCGGGTTCGTCGTCGCTGCCAGAGCAGGCATCGCCGTCAGCGCAGGCACCCCCGACCGGCGCCGCGGCCGGCTCGGCGTCGGTCTCGCGATCGAACGCCCACACCGTCGAGCCGCCGAAGAAGCCCGTGAGCAACGCCGCCACAGGACGCACCACCGCCAGGAACGGGCCGAGCAGCGCATACGTGACGGCGATCGAGTCGACCCCTGTTTGGGGAGTCGAGAGCAGGAAGGCGGTGGTCGCTCCCTTGCCGGCCCCGTGTTGCCGGAGCGACGCCCCGACCGGGATCACGCCGCAGGAGCACAGCGGCAGCGGCACGCCGAACAGGCTCGCCTTGAACACCTGGCCCAGTCCCCGATTGCCGAGGTGGCGTTCGACCAGTCGTGGTGAGATCAGGACAGACAACAGGCCGGCGGCGATGAATCCGAGCAGGAGGTACGGCGCCATGCTGACCAGCATGGCCCACGAGGCGACGGCGATCGACTGCAACAGCTCCATCACTTGCTCAGCTTGTAGATCAGGTCCATGAGCTCGTCGTAGTGCCGGTCCCGG
>JASFPU010000513.1:0-3134 GCA_050115855.1 Holophagae bacterium | reverse complement strand
GGAAAAGAAATGCAGACGAAACGTAATCTGATTGTGGCCCTGGTGGCGATCGTGGCGCTGAGCGCCGGCGTCGCGGTCGCCCAGACCACCACCTATGAGGTCAGGCAGGGCAAGGTGCTGTATGTCGACGGCAACACGCTGTACGTCCAGGCCGACGACGGCACCGTCCGCGAGTTCGATGTCCCGTCGGACTTCAGGTTCGACATCGACGGTCAGAAGGTCCCGGTCGGCGCGCTCAAGCCCGGCACCATGCTGACCCAGACCATCGCGACGACCACCACGCCGAACGTGGTCAAGTCGACCGAGATCCGCAAGGCGGAGATCGTCCAGCGCGTCGGCCAGACTGTCATCTACCGCGACGAGAACGGCCGGATCAACAGGATCACCGGCGTCCCCGAGGGCTGGATCGTCTTCCGCGATGGCGAGCCTGTGCCGATCGAGGCGCTCGCCGGTGGGGACCGCGTCACCGCGGTCATCGTCCACAAAACCATCGAGGACGTCACCGACCAGGACATCAAGGTCGCCGGCACGGCGCCCAAGGCGCCGGCAGCGCCGAGTGCCGCCCCGGCTCCGGCTCCGCGTCCGGCCCCCGCTCCGGCACCCGCGCCAATGCTGCCCAAGACCGGCAGCCAGCTGCCGCTCATCGGTCTCACCGGTCTGCTCGCTCTGGCGCTCGGTCTCGGTCTTGCCGCGTTGCGCCGCATCTAACCACCGGTCACAACCGAACCCGAAACGCCACCGGAAGTCCGGTGGCGTTTTTCGTTGTCCACCACGGACAGGCTGGTCGCCTTTCCCCCGGCGGCAGACGGCAGAATCACCTGCCGAGGGTCTTCAGGATGTCGTCGAGAGGGTTGCCGTCACCGTCGGCATCGAGCATCGAAGCGAGACCGGACACGACGTCTCCCCGACCGCTATCGCCGAGCAGTCCGCCGAGCAGCCCGCCGAGACCGGCATCCGAATCGCCGTCCTTCTGCCCGGACGCCTCGCCGCCCTTGGCCATCAGACCCGCCACCGCCATCGCCAGCATCGGAAGCATCCGCTTCAGCAGACTGGTGTCCAGCCCCGACGCCGCCGATGCGTTCCGCGCGACGGCGCGGCTGACGTCCTTCGACCCGAAGATCTGGCCGAGCACGTCGTTGCCGCGACCGACGTCGGTCGGTTTCGGCGCCAACAGGTCGTCCAGGAGACCGCCGCCGCCGAGCTGACCGAGCAATCCGCCGAGACCGTCGAGCCCCGACGGCTGCGCGCCGGCCTGCTTCTTGAAGCCGCCGAGGATGGCGGGCAGCAGCGCCGCCGCGCCGTTTTGGGCCTGGCTCTCGGAGATGCCGAGCTCGCGAGCCATCGACTGCAGGCCGCCCATCTGGTTGAGAATATCCGTCACTTGCATCATCTGACTCCCTGCCTGTGTAATGCCAGGAATCATAACCGAGTCTCTCTCGGTGGGACCCGGTCCTCACACAGCGTCCACTCGGGGCACGTCCTGGCATTCGTCAGGAATAACGAGTGGACTCGCCAGGTTACGTGGCGCGAATCACGAAAATTCGTTCCGACCACGAGGGGGATGAACCAATGCACACGTTGAAGGTGGCCATCGTTATTGCACTTGCTCTGCTCACGGTGGGCGTGTCCACCGCGCAGGACCGCGTGCCGGGTCTCCAGGATCTGATCGGTGCCCGCGGCGGCGACGGTGAGTACCAGATGGAGCGGCGCGGCTACCACTGGGTGCGGACCGAAAAGTCCGGCGGCGACGCGTACAGCTATTGGCGGGAGAACGAAAACGGTCAGTGCGTCGTGGTTCGCACGTCAAACGGGCGGTACGCGTCGATCGTCTACTCCTCCGACTTCGACTGCCGCGGCGAAGCCAGCGATCACCGCGCCTCGACGCAGCCGAGCTCCGGGTCCTCGACACACCGCGTCACATGCGAGTCTTCCGACAATCGGCGCGAGTTCTGCCGTACCAACACCTCCGGCGGCGTCCGACTCGCCGACAGGCTGAGCAAATCCGGCTGCGAGCAGGGGCGCGACTGGGGCTGGGACCGCGACGGCATCTGGGTCGACAACGGCTGCCGTGCCGTGTTCGAGGTCGGTGGCGGCGATTCCGCGGGTCACGACTACCAGGGCTCCAGCAGCTCGACCCACCGCGTCACCTGCGAGTCGTCGGACAACCGTCGCGAGTTCTGCCGCACCGACACCTCCGGCGGTGTCCGCCTCGTCGATCGCCTCAGCAAGTCGGGCTGCGAGCAGGGCCCCGACTGGGGCTGGGACCGCGACGGTATCTGGGTCGACAACGGCTGCCGTGCGGTCTTCGAGGTCGGCGGCGGACACTCCGGGAGCCACGGCTACCACGGCTCCAGCAGCTCGACCCACCGAGTCACCTGCGAGTCGTCGGACAATCGGCGCGAGTACTGCCGCACAAATACGTCCGGCGGCGTCCGACTGGTCGATCGGCTCAGCAAATCGAGCTGCGAGCTGGGGCGAGACTGGGACTGGGACCGCGACGGCATCTGGGTCGACAACGGCTGCCGCGCCGTGTTCGAGGTCGGCGGCGGCCGGTAACGGCGAGACCCCCCGGTTCTCGATTCCGACACAACGACGCCGGCTGGATCCAGCCGGCGTCAACGTCTCGATTTTCTTGGAGCCAACGGTCGGATTTGAACCGACGACCTAGTGATTACGAATCACTTGCTCTACCCCTGAGCTACGTTGGCGCGGAGCGTACTCTAGCATCGGCCTTGTCGCGTGGCAAGAGGCTCAGACGCCACCGGCACGGGCGAGCGCGCGAGCCAGAGCGTCCGGCGTGTTGCAGTTGCCGATCGTCCCCGGGTCGTCGACCGCGACCTCGGTCGGACCGACCTCGGCGAGCACCTCGCGCAGCGTCGGACCCCGCATGGTGCCGGCGACGATGGCTGCCGCGACGGCGCGGGCGAGGATGACCGGATGGCCGTGCTTGCCGTCATGACTGGGGATCACGGCCGGACCGCCGGCGGCGGCGAGAGTGGCGACCGTCTCAGGCCGCACGAGCGGATGGTCGACCGGCAGCACGGCGACCCTGGTCCAGCCCGGCCGGCCGATCAGCTCCGCCACACCGACCCGAAGCGAGGCGAACATGTCGAGGCCGGGCTCGGTGAGCGGCA
>JASFPU010000512.1:0-3148 GCA_050115855.1 Holophagae bacterium | reverse complement strand
GGTTCCGGTTCGGGTTCCGGTTCGGGCTCCGGTTCGGGTTCGGGTTCGGGTTCGGGTTCGGATTCCGGGTAGGGATCGATCCGGACCGTCGGCGCATCGTGGGATGACACCTCGGGCTCTGATTCCGTTGGCGTTGCCGGCCTCACTTCGAGCTCGATGGGTTCCGCGAGCGTCGGCGCCGGTTCGCTGCGGAACTGGAGCGTGTCGATGAGCCAGCAGACCTGCGCGATGAGCACCTGCGCCGCGTCGGGGCGCCACGGCTGATCCTCGAGACGGTCGATGTACACCGCGCCCATCAGCTTGCCGCGCAACGTGACGGGAATCAGGAGGATCTCCTCGGGCGCCTGCTCACCGGTCAACCAGCCGGTGAAGACCGCATCGTCGGACAGTCGCAGTCGTACCGGTCGCGCGGTTTCGAGCAGACGGCTCAAAGCTGGGCTCTCGGCGATGTCCGCGCGCCATCCGCGCAGCAGCTCGCCGTCGGCGAAACCGATGCCGCTCCACGCCGTGGCGCCTCCGTCACGCAGCACCAGAACCACCGCACGGGCGACCTCGTCGGACAGAGCCGGGAGCATCTCGCGCAGCAGCTCCGACTGACTCTTCGTCGCATCGAGGGTGCGCAGAAGCCCGAGGGAGGTTCCGCCGGTGCCGCCGCCGACCTCGACGGCGGCGAGACGAGCTTCGAGCTCCTCGACCCGCCGGCGGTGGCTGTCGGCTTCGTCGTGGAACTCGGCGAGGACCTTCTCGACCTCGTCGAGCGGGAGGCACTCATCGGCCGACTCGGGTACGGCGCCCTGGACCGAGCTCTTGGCTTCCTGGATCAGCTCCTCGAGGCTCTGAACGACGAAGTCGAGGCGGTTGGTGATGGTCTCCATGCCTCGACTCTGTGCTTGCTTGAGCTGGTCGAGAATCGCTTGGTAGCGCTCCATGGTGCCTCCAGTTTGTACGCACCGCACGTAACCACATTATCCACGGCGTCCTCGGTTACCGTCAAGGACCGGGCGAAACCTCGAACAAGGCCCGGAGACGCCGCGTCGTGGGCCGAATTCTGTCGGACGGCGATCCACTCGTTGTCGGGCCAGAGCATAGCATCCGCGACCGCTCGGTGAAATGCTGGAGCCGTCAATCTCAACGTCCCAGACGTTGTCAGTTGATCGAGGTTCTGTTAGCGTTCCGGCGAAGGGAGAAACCATGAGAAGGAACCGATTGCTCTCCGTCGTTGTCGTCCTCGTCGCCGCCGCGGGACTCCTCCAGGGATGCTCTCGGGGTCCGAGCGAAGAAGAGCTCAAGCTCGCCGACTTCCAGGCGCAGTTCGCCACCGTCCAGGAGAGCTATGACGCCCTCGTGAATCTCAGATCCGAGATCGACGATGCGCGGGCGAAGCTCGCCGAGCTCGAAGAGATTCCGGAAAGCAAGCTGACCGACGAACAGGCAGCCGAGCTGGAGGCGGTCCGGACCCGGCTCGAGTCCGCCGACAGCGAGCTTGAAACCGCCTTCGAGCAGGTCCAGAGCCAGCTCGCCGACCTTCTCAATCTCGGTATCAACGACTATCCAGACTCTCCCGAGACCGCCTCTGCGCTCGTCATGTACTCGGACGAGGCCATCCTGGTCGCCGAGGACATGGTTGACAAGGCGGGCGACTACAAGAAGGCCATCAACCACCTGAGCAACGCCGAAGGCTACTTCGAGGCGGCCGGGTTGACCCCGTACCACCCGCTGATCGCCAAGATCCACGAGCTCGAAGACTGGCGGTTCATCACCAAGGAACGGTTCGACCAGGTCAAGAAGGGCATGACCAAGGACGAGGTGACCGATCTGGTCGGCAAGGTGTACTACCGCAACGTCCAGGAGAGCCCGTCCAAAGGGGTCGAGACGTGGCTGTACAAGAAGCGTGAAGGCGGTGCCGCGGCCTTCTACTTCAAGATCAAGACCGGCAAGATCTACGACAAGAACTTCGACGCCGTGTCGACCAGCGTCGCGAACGATTGACCGTCGGCCGCGGCGGCGTGCAGATGACGTTCCCGACGTGCGCGCTTGACCGGCACAGCCACGGTTGATATCATCCCGTCTCCGGTGTGTGCGCCGGCCGGTGAGTCTGCGCAATCCGCACGGAGAGGGGGTGAGATCGACTATGCCGACAGGAGTTCACGTCCGTGACAACGAGTCCTTCGAGCAGGCACTGCGCCGCTTCAAGCGCAAGTGCGAAAAGGCCGGCATCCTCTCCGAGGTCAAGCGTCGCCGCTTCTATGAGAAGCCGTCTGAGCAACGCAAGCGCCAGATGATCCAAGCCCGCAAGAAGATGCTTCGCAAGCTGGCGAAGCAGCGCCGAGCCGGGCTGCTCTAGCCCGCGATCGCTCGAGCCCGCTTCGCCGTGCCCCGATCGCCCGCGAACGACCTCGAGTTCGACCGAGTTCTGATGCTCGTGGCGGCCCACGCGAAAACCCGCGTGGGCCGTCAGTGTGTCACCACCTGTCGCGAGCTGCCGGACGCAACCGAGGCGTGCCGTCGGGCGGCGTTCAACACCGCCCTCGCCGAGCTGGTTGCAACGGACGGGGCGTTGCCGCTGACCGGCGTCGACGACGCGACCGAGTGGCTGGGACCGGACGCCCGGGTTCCCACCGAGCCACGGGAGTTCCTCACCCTGCTTGCGCTGGCCCGCGGGATCGCGGCGATCCGTCGCCGACTCCACACCGCCCCGGATGAGCTCGCCGTGCTCCGGGCGGCAGCGGACCGTCTGCCGGATACGGCCGATCTGGTTGCCACGGTGTCGCCGCTGCTCGGCCGCGACGGCCGGATTCCCGACGACGCGACCCCCGAGCTCGCCCGCCTCCGGCGGTCGTCGGCTCGGCAGCGCCAAGAGGTGCTGCGGGTGCTCGCCGGCGTCCAGCGCGCCCACCGCTCGGCGGTGACCGACGCACCGCCCACCCTCCGCCGTGATCGTTACTGCGTGCCGGTCCGGACGGCAGCGAAGTCCGAGATTCCCGGGCTGCTTCTCGACACCTCGTCGACCGGGGCGACGGTGTTCGTCGAACCGTACGAAGCGGTCGACCTCAACAACGTGCTGACCGAGAACTCCGCGCGCGAGCGTCACGAGGTGCAGCGCATCCTGCGCCGGATCGGTGACGCGTTCGCGGCGACCGCAGGAGAG
>JASFPU010000511.1:0-3154 GCA_050115855.1 Holophagae bacterium | reverse complement strand
TCGCGGCGTCGATCCGGTTCTCGGACAGCAGCTCGGCGAGCCCGGAGTGCTGACTGTCGCGCTCGGGTTCGGAGCGCGCGATCGAGCGCACGGTGAGCCGCGCGTTCGACCACTCGGGGTTGAGGCGCAGCAGGTGGGCGAGCAGCAGCATCAGGTCGCCGTTGTTCTGCAACCCGCCCCACCAGAGATCGATGCGCTTTTGCTGGCCCGGCTCGTGCGCCCAGGCGATGCGGCTGATGATCGTGCTCTTACCGGCGTTGGCCAGGGCGCGCATGATCCTGATCTGCGATGCCAGCCGCTCGCGCCGCTTCGACCAGCCGAACATCACCGTGTTGGTCTGCAGCTCGCCGACGCCGCTCGCCTGTGCGATGTCGAGCACGCCGGTCTCGAAGTCCGGCACCACGTGGGCCTCGCAGAACGCGGTCAGGCCCGCGTCGTCGATCTCGGCCTCCATCTCCGCCCGTATCCGGTCGATCTCGATGCCGGCGTTGCCCAGGTCGCCGGTCACCAGCTGGCAGGCGGTCACGATGCCGCGGTCCTGGTTGAACCAACTCGCCAGCCGGACCAGGTTCAGTCGTTTGCCCGGATCCCCGGCGAGCAGCAGGATGTGGGGCCGCCAGTTGCGCGGGTCGGTGCGGTTGTCGCGCAGCTTGAGCAGGGCGAAGCGGGCGACCGCGATCCACATGCCGGCCCTGACGTCGCCCCACTCGCGCCGCAGCACCCGCCGCCGCAGAACGAGGTAGAGCCCAAGCTCGAACACCACGGCAGCCACGCACGCGAGCGGGCTGATCAGGAACATCACCGCGACGGCACCGGCGGCACCGAGCAGCGAAACCCACCAGGGGACCTTGATAGTCGGTCGGAACGACGGGTCGCCGACCAGGTTCTCGAGTGCAGCGGCGAGGTTGATGGTGACGTACAGGGTGAGGAACAGGATCGTGACGAACTGGGCGACCGCGTTGAGGCCGCCGAGGGCGACGGCGGCCAGGGCGATGGCGCCCGATACCCAGGTCGCGATCGTCGGCTGGCCGGTCGCCGAGGTCCGCCCCAGAACGCCCGGAGCGAGGCCGTCGCGGGACAGCGACTGGAGCACCCGAGGGCCACCGAGGGCGCTGCCGAAGGCCGATGACAGGATCGCGCCCCAGACCCCGGGAAAGACCAGCCAGGCGCCGAGAAAGGCGATCTCGATCCAGACGATGCCGGGCTCTGCGAGCTGCTCCGGTGTCACCTTGTCGGTCACCGCGAGCAGAATCGGGATGGTCAGGTAGACGAAAGCGCCGGTCATCACTGCGAGCAGCGTGCCGAGCGGGATCGAACGGCGCGGGTCGCGCAGGTCGCCGGACATGCCGATGCCGGCGGTGAACCCGGTCACGGCGGGGAAGAAGACTGCGAAGACGTACCAGAAGCCGCTGCCCGCGGTGCGGTAGGTCGGCGTCACCTCGGGCGAGGCGAGGCCGCCGCTCGCGACCCCGACGACGAGCGCCAGCATCGACATGCCGAGCGCGATCATGATCGGGATCTGAAGCTTGAGCGCGACCTCGGCGCTGCGCCCCGAGATCGCGACGATGGTGACGATGAACCCTGCCGCAAGCAGCTGCGTCGTCACCGCCGGCACCGGTCCCCACGCCGCCGGCCAGAAGGTCAGGATCGACTCCGCGAGGCCGAAGCAGTAGAAGGTGATGCTCAGCGTCCGGCAGAGAAACAGCGGGATCCCGATCGCGCCGCCGAGCTCCAACCCGAGCGATCGCGAGATCATGTAGTACTCGCCGCCGACCCCGACCCGCATGTTGGTGGCGATGGCCGACGCGCTGAGTGCGGTGATGGCGGTGATCGAGGTCGCCATGGCGACGATCACCAACGTGATCGGCAGCCCCACGTTGCCGACCACCCAGCCGAAGCGGAGGTACATGATCAGGCCGAGAATGGTCAGCACGCTCGGGGTGTAGACGCCGAGGAAGGTGCCGAACTTGCGGGCAGGCTCGGTGGCCGTCGTCGTGTCGGTCACGCCCCAGTTCCTCCGATGCAGCGGCCGGTCGGGCTCTCTCTACGCTATCACTCCCGCTCTCCTCGGCAGCCGAGCCGGTCGGACCGGTCGGCACACAGGAACGGGCGGCGACCGGGTGATCGGCCGAACTTCGACACAAGAAGCACGTACCGAGATAGGATGCAGTTCGTTTGGAGGTCGACGATGAAGCTGATCCGAGTGCTCGCCATTTCGTTGGTCCTGCTCCCCACCCAGACACTGGTCGCGGCCGAAAAGGAGGACTTTTGGTTGACGTCCGACGCGCTCACCGGGCTCGAGCTGCGCGGTATCGGGCCCGCGGTGTCGTCGGGCCGGGTTTCGGACATCGCCGTCGACCCGACGGACCACGACCGGATCTTCGTCACCGCCGCGTCGGGCGGGGTGTGGCGGACGACCAACGCCGGCGCGACCTGGGAGCCGGTCTTCGACGACGAGGGCTCGTACTCGATCGGCTGCGTCACCATCGACCCGAACGACCCGAACGTGGTCTGGGTCGGCACCGGCGAGAACAACTCGCAGCGCTCGGTCTCGTTCGGCGACGGCGTCTACAAGAGCATCGACGGCGGGACGACCTGGACCAACGTGGGTCTCGGCTCGTCCGAGCACATCGGCAACATCGTCGTCGATCCCCGCGACTCGAACGTGGTCTGGGTCGCGGCCCAGGGCCCGCTGTGGCGGTCGGGCGGCGACCGCGGCCTGTACCGCACGACCGACGGCGGCGCGACGTGGGCGCGGATGCTGCACCCCTCGGACGACACCGGGATCGCCGAGGTGCGCCTCCACCCGGACGATCCGGACACCATCTTCGCCACCGCCTACCAGCGGCGCCGCCACACCTGGACGCTGATCAACGGTGGTCCCGAGTCCGGGCTCTACAAGTCGACCGACGGTGGCGCGACCTGGCGCGAGGTCACCGCCGGGCTGCCCGACGTCGACACCGGTCGCATGGGGCTGTGCATCTCACCGGTCGACACCGACGTCATCTACGGCGTGCTCGACGCCGCCCGGGACGAGGGCGGGTTCTTCCGCTCCACCGACCGCGGCGAGAGCTGGGAGAAGCGCTCCGATCACGCGCCCGGAGGGGACTACTACAACGAGATCTTCTGCGACCCGGCCGACGTCGACCGGGTC
>JASFPU010000510.1:0-3157 GCA_050115855.1 Holophagae bacterium | reverse complement strand
ATGTCGGACATTGGAGCGCCTCGGCCGCGACCACCGTGATCCGGGGAAAGACCTCGCGCAGGTAGTCGGCGCAGCCGAGGGTGCCTGCCGAGCCCTGGGTCAGGCAGACCGCGGCGAGCCGCTGGCCCTCGCCTCGCACCTGGTTGAAGACCTCCTCCATGGCCGGGCCGGTGCAGGCGTAGTGCCACACCGCGTTGCCGAACTCGGAGAACTGGTTGAGCACGACGATCTCGTCGCCTCGCTCGGCCTCGAGCTGTCTCACCTTGTCGTAGATCTCCTTGACGTTCGACTCGGAGCCGGGCGTCGCGAAGATCTCCGACCCGACCTCCTCGAGCCACGCGAAGCGCTCGCGCGACATCCCCTCGGGCAGCACCGCGATGGAGGGGCAGGCGAGCAGGTGGGCGTCGTACGCGCCGCCACGGCAGTAGTTGCCGGTCGACGGCCAGAGCGCCTTCTGCGTCGTCGGGTCGAAGGCGCCTCGGACCAGCTTCTCGACCAGCGGCCCGAAGGTCGCCCCGACCTTGTGTGCGCCGGTCGGAAAGAACTTGCCAAGCAGCATGAGAACTCGGGCGTCGACGCCAGTCAGCTCACGCGGCAGCTCGAAGAAGTTGACGCCGTCGAACCCGCCCCCCGAGGCCACCGGCTCGTTCTTCCAGGTGATCCGGAACAGGTTGCGCGGGTTGAGGTCCCACAACCCGATGTCGGCGAGCTCGGCCTTGATGCCGTCGGGCACGAGCTCCGGGTTCCGCATCTCGCGGTAGGTGGGGATGATGATGTCGCGCTCGCGGCAGCGTCGGACGGTGTTGGCAAGCACCTGCTCGGTGGTCGGCATCGGCTGTCCCTTCGCCCGTCGCCGGACGGGCCGAACGGGACTATAGTACCGCTCGGCTCGCCCGACGCGAACCGGGGAGGACCCACCATGCCCACCGACCGCGGCGCCGCCGCCCTCGCATCCGCCCGCACCCTCGAAGACAGGATCGTCAGCTTCCTGCGCGACATGATCGCCATCCCCGCCACGAGCGGCCGGGAGGAGGCGCGCTGCCGCCGGGTGCTCGCCGAGTACGACGCGCTCGGCTTCGACGACGTGTCCATCGACGGGCTCGGCACCGTGGTCGGTCGGATCGGCTCCGGCCCGGTCACGATCCTGATGGACGGTCACATCGACTGCGTCGGGGTCGGCGACCGCTCGCAGTGGGAGTTCGACCCATTCGAGGGCAAGATCGAGGACGGCGCGATCTGGGGCCGCGGCGCGGTGGACGAGCTCCCGGCGATCGCGGCCATGGCCTACGGCGCGCGGATCCTCGCCGACCGGGGCTGGCCGGATGCCGTCACCCTCTACCTCTCCGCGAGCGTCATGGAGGAGGACTGCGACGGCGCCTGCATGCTCCACCTCATCGAACGCGAAAAGGTAACTCCCGACTATGTCGTTCTCGGTGAGCCCACCGATCTCGGGGTCTATCGCGGCCAGCGCGGCCGTCTCGAGGCGACGATCACGACCCGGGGGAAATCGGCGCACGGTGCGCACGCCCACCTCGGCGTCAACGCGCTGTACACGATGGCGCCGATCATCTCAGACGTCGAGGAGCTCAACAGCCGGCTCGCCCACGACGACTTCCTCGGCTCGGGCTCGGTCATCGTGTCGCACATCTCCTGCACGACACCGTCGCTCAACGCGGTGCCGGACTCGGCGACGATCACCATCGACCGCCGGCTGACCGTCGGCGAGACCGAGGACACCGCCCTCGCCGAGCTGCGGTCGCTGCCCCACCTCGGCGACGCCGAGGTCGAGCTGCTGCACTACGACGCGACGAGCTGGACGGGAGCCAGGGTGCAGCAGCCCAAGTACTACCCGACTTGGGTGCTCGACGAGGATCACGAACTGGTGCAGGGCGTCGCCGCCGCCGCCGCCGAGGTGCTGCCCGAGCCGACGCCGATCTCACGCTGGCACTTCTCGACCAACGGCGTCGCCACCATGGGCGTGCTCGGCATCCCCACCGTCGGCTTCGCCCCGGGCCACGAGGAGCTCGCCCATACGACGCGGGAGTACGTCAAGATCGAGGACCTCTTGAAGGCGACTGCCATTTACTCTCTGATCCCGGAGGCGCTTCTGCCTGATATTGACTGACTATTTCTTTTTTTGGCCTGAGGAATCTGCTGCAGATTCCTCAGGCCAAAAAAAGAAAGCGAGGAGCTTTTAATAATGGCCCCATCCGTTCATGGTAAGGACTTCATCACGACGCAGGACTGGAGCGTGGAGGAGCTGGAGGAGATCTTCACCCTCGCGGCGGAGCTCAAGCGGGCGAAGCGGGAGGGCGAGCCGACGCCGCTGCTGGCCGCGAAGACCCTGTACATGATCTTCTTCGATGCCTCGACCCGGACCCGGAACTCGTTCGAGACCGGGATGACCCAGCTCGGCGGCCACGGCATCTACCTGTCGCCCGACAAGATGCAGATCTCGCACGGCGAGAACGCCCGCGACACCGCCAACGTGCTGTCGCGCTACGGCGACGGCATCGCCATCCGCCACTGCGCCTTCCGCGAGGGCAACCCGTACCTGCGTGAGGTCGCCGAGCACGCCTCGGTGCCGGTGATCTCGATGCAGGACGACGTCTACCACCCGTGCCAGATCCTCGCCGACTACCTCACCATCCGCGAGAAGTTCGGCGACACCCGGGGCCTGAAGATCGGCGTCGCCTGGACCTCGGCGCCCAACTACGTCCGGCCCCTGTCGGTGCCCCAGAGCCTGATCCTGATGATGCCGCGCTTCGGCCTCGACGTGACCCTGGCCGTGCCGCCCGAGTTCCGGCTGATGCCCGAGATCGAGGACCAGGCGGCCGCCAACGCGGCCGAGGCAGGCGTCACGTTCGAGATCTCGAACCGCTTCGAGGATGCCTTCGAAGATGCCGATGTCGTGGTGCCCAAGTCCTGGGGTCCGCTCATGCACACCACCGACCGCGCCGAGGGCCTCGCCCTGATCGAGAAGTACCCGAGCTGGCGCTGCGGCACCGAGCACATGGCGCTCGGCAAGGAGCACCTCATCTACATGCACCCGCTGCCCGCCGACCGCGGCCGCGAGGTCACCGACGAGGTCATCGACGGCCCACGTTCCGTGGTCTACGACGAGGCCGAGAACCGGCTCCACGTCCAGAAGGCGCTG
>JASFPU010000509.1:0-3161 GCA_050115855.1 Holophagae bacterium | reverse complement strand
GCGCTGCGCTGGATCGCCCACGACGTCGAGGCCGCCAACCTGGGTCTGATCGACCTCGAGCACGCGGCCGACCTCGACGGCGCGCTCGCGATCGCGAACCGGACGGGCATCCCTCCGCAGAACTTCGTCTGCGCCGACGCCACCGGCCGAATCGGCTGGACCCTTATCGGGCGGATTCCGAAACGGCGGGGCTTCAGCGGCGCGGTCCCGACGTCGTGGGCCGACGGCGAGCGGTCGTGGGACGGGTACCTGGAACCGGCGGAAGCACCGCGCATCCTCGACCCGCCGGACGGCCTGCTGTGGTCCGCCAACAACCGCACCATGGGCGGCGCGGCGCTCGCTACGCTCGGCAGCGGCGGCTACGACCTCGGGGCGCGGGCGCGCCAGATCCGGGATGATCTGCAGGCAATCGACGCCGTCCGCGAGGCCGACATGCTGGCGATCCAGCTCGACGATCGGGCGCTGTTCCTCGACCGCTGGCGAAACCTCGCGCTCGACATACTGACCGACGAGGCCGTCGCCGGTTACCCCGACCGCGCCGCCTTCCGCGACCTGATGCGCGACACGTGGTCCGGTCGCGCGAGCACCGACTCTCAGGCCTTCCGGCTCGTCCGCGCACTCCGCTTCGAGGTCTTCGAGCGGGTCTACGGCCGGCTGATGGCCGGCTGCTCGGACGCCGACGGTCGATTCGACGTATACGAGCTCGTCCAGTGGGAGGACTCGTTGTGGCGCATGATCACCCAGCGGCCGCCACACCTCCTCGGCGCCGATGCGCCGACCTGGGAGGCCGTGCTGCTGGCGGCGGTCGACGCCACGATGGAGTTCTCCAAGACCGAGATCGGGTCGGATCCCGAGCTCTGGACCTGGGGGCGGCGCAACACCCTGCGGATGCGGCATCCGATCAGCCGAGCGGTGCCGCAGCTCGCGGGGTTGCTCGACATGCCCGCCGTCGAGCTGCCCGGCGACAGCAACATGCCCCGCGTGCAGAGCCCGACCTTCGGTGCCTCCGAGCGCTTCGCGGTGTCCCCCGGAAAGGAGGCCGACGGCTACTTCCACATGCCCGGCGGCCAGAGCGGCCACCCGCTGTCGCCCCACTACCGGGCCGGCCACGAGGCGTGGGTCGAGGGCCGACCGACGCCGTTCCTGCCGGGCGACACCGTCAGCGTGCTGACCCTCGTCCCGCCCGCCGGTTGACGGCACGGTACTCGCACAGATCACACAGAGCATCGCAGGGATCAACCGCGCCCACCCGGATGCTAGAATGCCGGGTCGGTCGGCCGATCGGCCCGCCCGACGGACCGGAGTTCTCGATGCTGACACTGCCACGCTGGGCTATCGCCACGGCGATCACGGTCGCCGTGCTCGCGGCGATCCTCGCACCCAAGCTGCTGCCGCTCGCCGGGCGGGACGAGCCCGCCGCGGCCGTCGAGCCGGAGATCCTGAAGGTCGCGGTCCACACGGTGGTCCCGACCCGCCTCGAGGAGACCCTGGCCACGATCGGCACCATCCGCGCCAACGAGGAGGTCGATCTTGTGTCCGAGATCTCAGGCAAGGTCTCGGCGATCCACTTCGACGAGGGAAGCCGGGTCAGCGAGGGCGAGCTGCTGCTCGAGATCGACGACTCCGAGCTGCGCGCCGAGCGCCAGCGAGCGCTCTACCGGGTCGAGCTTGCCGAACGCGCCGAGGCCCGCCAGAAGCAGTTGCTGGAGGACGGCGTCATCTCGAGCGAGAACTACGACGTCGCGCTCGCCGAGCTCAACGTCCTGCGCTCCGAGCTCCAGCTCATCGAGGCGCAGCTGGTCAAAACGCGGATCCGGGCGCCGTTTGCCGGCGTCATCGGCCTGCGCTGGGTCAGCCCGGGCAGCTTCCTGACGCCGCAGACGCGGATCGCGTCGCTCATCGACCTCGACCCCGTCAAGCTCGACTTCACGGTGCCGGAGCGCTACGCGACCCTGCTCGGTCCGGGTGACGACATCTCGTTCCGGGTCGACGGCCTCGACCGTACGTTCGGCGGGTCCGTCTACGCGATCCAGCCGAGCATCGACTCCGCCACCCGGTCGCTGCGGGTCCGCGCGAGCTGCGCGAACCCCGACGGCGCCCTGCTGCCGGGCTCGTTCGCCAACGTCCGGGTCGCGGTTCGATCGGTGGCCGACGCGTTGACGGTGCCGGCGATCGCGGTGATCCCCGAGCTCGGCGGGACCAAGGTCTTCGTCTACCGTGACGGCCGGGCCGAGCCGGTGTCGGTGACCACCGGTATCCGCAACGAGCGCGAGGTCGAGATCACAAGCGGGCTCTCCGCCGGCGACCGCGTCATCACGACAGGGATCCTCCAGCTCCAGCCCGGGCTCGAGGTCGAGCTCGCGGACGACGCGGACGCCGCGCACGACCGCTCATGACCCTCTACACCCTGAGCATCCGCCGGCCGGTGCTGGCCATCGTCATGTCGATCACGATCGTTCTGTTCGGCGTGCTCGGCTTCTCGTTCCTCGGCGTCCGTGAGTTTCCGTCCCTCGACCCGCCCATCATCACCGTGTCGACCGACTACCGGGGCGCCTCCGCCGACGTCATCGAGTCGCAGGTCACCGAGCCGCTCGAGGCGTCGATCAACGGCGTCGACGGGATCCGCACCCTGACCTCGACCAGCCGCGACGGGCGCAGCACCATCCAGGCCGAGTTCGACCTCAGCATCGATCTCGAGCGGGCCGCCAACGATGTCCGCGACCACGTGTCGCGCGCGACCCGCAACCTGCCGCCGGACGTCGAGCCGCCGATCGTGTCGAAGGCGGATGCCGACGCCCGACCGATCGTCGGCATTTCGGTGCGCAGCGACCGCCGAACGCTGCTCGAGCTGAGCCGGATCGCCCAGGACGTTTTCGTCGAACGGCTGCAGACCATCCCGGACGTCGCCAGCGTCGACATCTGGGGCGAGAAGACCTACGCCATGCGGCTGTGGATCGACCCCCAGAAGCTGGCGGCGTACCGGCTGTCGCCGCTCGACGTCCGGGACGCCGTCGAGCGGGAGAACGTCGAGCTACCGTCCGGCCGGATCGAGGGGGCCGACGTCGAGCTGCCGGTGCGCACGATGAGCCGGCTCGACACGCCCGAGGACTTCAACAACCTGATCCTCAAGACCGAGGCGGGACGGATCATCCGGCTGCGCG
>JASFPU010000508.1:0-3176 GCA_050115855.1 Holophagae bacterium | reverse complement strand
ACGGCACCGCGGCGGGACACGCCATGCTGCCACCACCGGCGATGGATCAGGGAGCGACGGTGCTCGTTGTCGACGGCGGAGACAGTCGGCCGCAGATCACGCCGGCTCCCGGAGGCGGGCTCGAGAACACGGACTTCGTACTCGGTCGACCGGTGGACGGGCTCGTGCCGCTCACGATCCGCGTCGAGGACAGCGGTGAGGCCGGAAGCCGGCGTCGCGCCAGGTTCGCCGGCAGCCAGGACAGCCGGACGTTGGCGACGTGGCTGCAGGGCTCGTTTCCCGGTGCCGAGCTCACCGCGGCACCGAAGCTGCGGTTGGTCCCGTCGCGCGACCCGGCGGTGATCGAGCTCGAAGCGACGGTGCCGCGGGGCTCGCTCGGCGCCGGCGGCGGCATCCCGACCTACCCGGGCAGCTTCGATTGGGCGAATCGGGTGGTGCCGGCCGCCCAACGTTCGGGACCGCTGATCGTCGAGGTTCGGCCCGACTTGGAGTGGACCTTGGATGTCGACCTCGGTCGAGACGTCGGCCGTCTGCCGGCCGATGTCGCGATCTCGGGCGACGAGGGGTCGGTCACGCTGACCTTCGATGCGACCGAGACCGGGTACCGGGTCCGCGGCTTCGTCCATCTCGAGCCCGGTCTGGTGCCCGCCGACCGCGTTCCGCGGTTGCGCTCGTTTCTGCTCGAGGCCGAGCGACTGCTGCAGCGTCCGCTGGAGGCGCCGTGATCGCGGTGCGCCGTACCGCACTCGTCGTCGCCGCGATCCTGGCGGTCGTGCCGGCCGCGGCGCCGGCGTCGGCCGGTTGGTGGGAGGTCGCCCGGGCCGACGCCTCGTTCGACCTGCCCGGCGCGCGTCGCGCCGCCCTCGAGGCCGTCGCCGAAGATCCGACGAGCGCCGATGCTGTGGCCGCCGCGAGCTGGTGGTTGAGCCAGCTGCCCAACCTGTCGGAGCCCGACGAAATCCTGACCGCGGCCGACGGCGCGCGCGATCCCGAGCTCGGGTTCATTCTCGCGGCCATCGAGTCGGCTCTCAACGGCCGCCCTCCGGCGGGAACACTGACCCCCGGCGAGCTTGTCGGGCCGTTCGGCGTGTTCGACATCCTCGATCTCGAGCGGGGCACTGCGCCGCCCGATGCCGAGCTGCCGCCGCCGGACACGGGCTTCAGCGAGCCGTGGCGGCCGGTGCGGTTCACCCTCGACCCGGTCGACGGCGTCATCTCGCCGCCCGACGTCCTGGCTCCCCACGGCGTCTTCGTGGTGCTCTGGACGATCGTGGTCGATCGACCGCTCGACGGTTGGCTGGCGGTCGAGGCGGTCGGCAGCTTCAACCTGACGATTGACGGTCGATCGGTGGGTCGCGGTCGAATGTCCGGACGGGTCGACCCCGAGCTCGTCTGGTTCCGGGTCCGGCTCGACGCCGGCCGCCATCGGATTCGCGCCGAGATGTCGAGCCGCGGTCGTCCCGAGGTGCGAGCCGGGCTGTTCGACCTCGACGGCCGGCCGGCGACCACGGAGGTCGTCACCGGTGTCGACGCCGGCCCGTGGGCGAGCTCGGAGGCCGCGGCACAGGATCCGCCCGCGACCGCCGCACGGCTCGCCGGGATCGACGCCGCGAGCCGGGTCGACGACCTGTTGTTGACGGCGGCGATCGCCGAGCATCGGCGTGACACCGGCCGCTGGCGCCGCGCCGTCGAGCGTGCGGTCGAGCTCGCGCCTGACGACCCGTGGACCCACCTCGCCGTCGCATGGTACTGGCTCGCGGCGCCGACGATCCAGGATGCGGAGGTCGTCCGTCGCCGGATCCGCGACGAACTGCACGACGCGGCTGACATCCCGATCGCGACGCACTTCAAGCGGGCGCTGGCTGAGCGCGAGCGTCGCGAGGAGGACAGTGACCGGCTGCTCGAGGAGATGGTCGCCGGGCACGGCAGGGATGTCCGAGTGCTCAAGCTGTGGATCCTCGAGGCGCTCGACCGCGGGTGGGTCCGAGAGGCGGATGACGGGCTGCAGCGCCTTCGTGCCCGGTTGCCCGGCTCGCGCACCACCGCCGAGGTCGAGCTCCAGGTACTCGAGGCGCTCGAACGCTGGCAGGAGCGGCAGCAGCGGCTGCACGCGCTGGCCGCCGAGGAACCGGTCGATTTCGACGTCATCACCGAGCTCGCCGACGGATGCCTGGTCGACGATGCGATCGCGGTGGTCGAGCGGCTTCGACGGCGTGCGGTCGATCCCGATCTCGATATCGAGTTGGTGCGGCTGCTGCTCGCCGCCGGGGAGACCGACGCCGCCGCGGCCCAGCTCGATGCCCTCCGGCGTCGCTGGGGCGACGTCAGGCTCGCCGATCAGCTCGCTCTGGCGGCGACCGCGGACGATCCGGTGGCCGGTGCGCGAACCCTCGACGAGGTCCTCGGGCGAGCGCCGTCGTCACTCGAGCTGCTCAGTCTCGCCTGGCGGCGGGGTCGGTCGGCGTTCTTCGAACCGTACCGGCTGACGGTCGACGAGGTGCTGGCGGGTGCCGGCGCCGGCAGCGAGGACGTCGACGCGGAGCTGCTGCTCGACCAGGCCGTGGAGCGGGTGTTCGACGACGGGTCGAGCCTGTACTACTACCACGGCGTGACCCGTGCGCTGACACCGGTCGGTGCCGGGCAGGCGGCGCAGCTGCAGCAGCTGCCGAACGCCTACCGGCTCGCGGTCCGCATTCACAAACCGGACGGCACGATCGACGTACCGGCTGCGATCGGTGCGTCCGGTGGTGCGGTAGAGCTCGAGGGCGTCGAGCCCGGTGACCTGGTCGAGGAGGAGTATGTCGCCCGGATCGCGCCGACCGGCGCGTCGCAACGCGGCCATCTGCCACCGTACATCTACCGTTTCGCCGACTCGCAACGGGCCTTCGGCCTGTCCGAGTACCTTTTGCTCGTCCCGCCCGACATCGAGCTCTTGATCGAAGGCAACTTCGACGGAGTCGAACGTACCGAGTGGACGGTCGACGGGCTGCGTGCAATCCGGTGGCGCGCTGAGGAGGTGCCGCCGATCTCGGAGGAACGGTTCGCGCCCCCGACCAGCGAGCTCCTGCCCTGGGTCAGCTACGGTTTCGGCGTGACCTGGCAGGACGTCGGCGACGCGCTGCGCGATCGGTTGAGGCTCAACCTTGTGATGACCCCGGAGCTCGACAGGTGGTCCG
>JASFPU010000507.1:0-3181 GCA_050115855.1 Holophagae bacterium | reverse complement strand
AGGTAGAGTTCCACCATCCGCCAAGCGACCCCACGGCCCACGACCAAAGGGTTGTGAGGTCGTGATCAGTGGCACCCATTGCGACATCCCCGCCTGTTTGTTCCCCGTGCGACCTACCTTGTCTACTGCCGCGTCGCCCGCGGCGAGTATGTCTTCGACGCCGATGAAGAGGCCATCGAGTTTGTCGATGTCCTCCGTCGAGTTCGGGACCTGGACGGCCTGACGATCCTCGCGTGGTGCCTGATGGCGAATCACTATCACCTGGTCGTGACGACCGGAGATATTGACCTCTGGAGATCCATGGCACGGCTCCAGGCCACGGTGGCGCGGAATTTCAACCGGCAACACCGCTACCTCGGCCGGCTCTGGCAGAGCCGATATCGCGCCCGGGTCATCACCACCGACGAGTACTTCCGGCAGGTCGTTGCGTACGTCCACCTCGCCACGCTGGCATTGGCCCGCTATCGCCTCCGCACACGTGATTCGGCCGACCTGCTCGAGAAGAACCGCTCAACGGTGACCCGGTGGCTGAACGCCGGTCTGAAGCGGGAACGCGAGGACGACGTCTTCATCCGTCGCCTCGACACCCTCGACCACGCAATCTCCAGCCACGAGGCCGACAATGCACCAATGCGGTACGTGGCACCCTCGAATGCGGTACGTGGCACCCTCGATGATGCAAAGCCTCCTCTCTTGACAAACTACCGAGGTAGTATTACCTTGGTAGTCGCAACCTGAGGAGGAGGCCGTATGGGCAAGCACACACTCGGAGAGCTGCAGCACGCGATCATGCGGGTCCTCTGGCAGTGCGGCGAGGCGACGGTCGCAGAGGTGCACGCGGCGCTGCATGAGGAGCGGGGGCTCGCGCCCACAACCATCGCCACCATGCTGCGTAAGATGGAAGACAAGGGCGTTGTCGATCACATTGTCGAAGGCCGACACTTCGTCTATCGCCCGACGATCAGCGAAGACGAGGTTCGATCGTCGATGGTCGGAGAGCTCGTCGACCGGCTCTTTGCCGGCGATCCCGCGGCGCTGGTCTCGCACCTCGTGGCCGACAGCGAGCTGGACGAAGACGAAATGGCGCGCCTGCGACGGCTCCTGGACGAAGCGGAGAGGTTGGACGAGGAACGATGACCCAAACCACCATCGCATCGTGGCTCCTCACCTATCTGGTTCACAGCACGATTCTGCTGGGAACGGCCTGGGCCGTCTCGAGGCTCCTCGGTGAACGCCGTCTCTCGCTGCAGGAAACGCTCCTCCGCCTTGCCCTGGTCAGCGGCCTCCTGACCTCAGGCCTCCAGCTGGGTCTGGGAGTCCAGCCGCTGGCCGGCAAGTTTGAGATGAACGCTCCCGAGATGGCACGGGTTGTCGATTCGAACACGAAGGTGATCTCGATCCCCGGCGCAGATGCGGCGGCGATTCCTGAGGCCGAGGTCTCACCCCGTCGCATCCATACCGCCTGGCCGGTCATCCTGCTCACGTTGTGGGGGACCGGTGCAGCGCTCGGGTTGCTCGGCCTCGGCCGATCGATGCTCGATCTTCGGCGCCTGCTCCGAACCCGGCGATTCCGGCCAGTGGGCCGGATCGTGGAATACCTGGCCGCTGCCATGGGTCTTCGCAGCGAGGTCCGGTTGAGCACCTCGAAGGCGATTGCCGTGCCATTCGCCACCGGCATCAGGCAGCCCGAGATCTGCTGCCCGGAGCGAATCCATGATCTCGCCCCCGTCCACCAGACGAGCCTTTTCGCCCACGAGCTCGCCCACATTGCGCGGCGCGACCCGGCCTGGCAGCTCCTTTACCGAATCGGCGAGGCCGTGCTCGTGCTGCAACCGCTGAACCGAATCGTACGCCGGCGCCTCGAGGAGATCTCCGAGCACCTCACCGACGAACGCGCCGTGGCCTGTACTGGAAATAGACTCGGGCTCGCCCGGTGTCTCGTTGTGCTCGCCCACTGGGGGTCGGCCGCGAGGCTGGGTGCGCCGGCTGCGGCATTCGCTGCAGGGCCCCGGCTCGACCGCAGGATCAACCGACTCATCGGAGGAAAAATGGACGAGAAATCCTCTCCGTGGACCGTGCTGTCCGTCATCGTTCTGCTCGCCGCCGCGGGCCTGGTCCTGCCAGCCGTTGCGCCGGTGTCCGCCAACTCCAGTGTCGGCTCCGACGTGCCGGCCGATGTCACCGAAAGAACCTGGTCGACGACCGAGGATGCCCCGGCTGCCGTGCTCCCCGCACCGGCGTCGCCCCCGGAACAGCCGGCACCACCCGACGAGCGCGTTCCTGATGCCCCGGTCGCCCCGCCGGTCCCGGAGGCAGCCCCGGCGCCCGCCGCCGCACCCACGTCGAGCGACCTGCCGGCCGCCGACACTGCACCGGAACCGGTTCTTCAACCAGCGCCGGCAGCTCCCGCGGCACAACCAGTAGCCGCTCCCGATGCGCCTCCTGCTCCTGTTTCGCAACCGGTTCACCCGGCCCAACCGGCCCCCCGCTCGCCGGCCGAAGAGGACGAGATGACCGAACGGGCGCGCGAACGCGCGGAGCGGAGGGCCATGGCGGCGGCGGAGCGGAATGACGAAGCCCAGAAGCGGGCCGCGGATCGTGCCCGCGTCGAGGCAGAGCGGCAGGCGAGGCGGGCCGAGTATCAAGAGCAACGCCTCTGCGATGCCGAGGAACGGGCGGCTCGCACCGCAGTCGCGGCGGAGGAGCGAGCCCGGGAACGAGCCTGCCGTATGGCGGAGGATCGTGAACGCATCGCGGCCCAGGTGGATCGCCTCCGCGAGCGAGCGGCCGCTCTGGAGAAAGAGGCAGAGAGGCGCGCCGTGGAGCACCGTATCCGGGCCGAAGAGCGTTCCATGGAGCGGGCACGCGTCGCCGCCTCCGAGGCCCGCAGACGGGAAGAAGATTTCATGATCCAACGCGAACGCGCAATCCAGGAGCGGGCGCGCGTGCTCGCCGAAGAAGCGCGAAAGCTGGCCGAAGAGGCCAAGATGAAGGCGCTCGAGGAGAAAAAGGCTGCGGAGCCCGAAAAACCGGTGGACTGATCAAGTCGCCAGTGAGTAGGATCTAAACGTGCCAGGCACCGATCTGCAGAACTGCGCGTCATATTCAAAACGGCACCGCTCTGGAGACTCGGTATAGGCGAACCCACCTCGTCGGCCACACCGTTGGTACGGCGATGTGG
>JASFPU010000506.1:0-3183 GCA_050115855.1 Holophagae bacterium | reverse complement strand
GTGGGGCGAGCAGATCGTCGGGGTAGGGCAGGTCGCACACGGTGGGATTGCTGACGGTGAGGTCATAGGGCACGTCGGCCGTTGTTGCACGAACGCAGCCGAACCGGGTAGGAGTGAGCGAACCTGGAACCCGCCGGGAGAAACCGACCACGGACGGAGCGGGCTCAGAGACCGAGGAAGAGGATCGCCAGACCCGAGGCTGCGATCACCGACCCGGCGAGGGTGTGGGACCAGCGCTCGAGCCCGCCGAGACGAAGACGGGCGACGCCGGCGAGGGCGGCAGCGGTCAGGCTCACCATGGTGGCCAACGTGATGATGGAAAAGACGATTGCGGTCGCGGCGGCGAGCGCCCAGTCGCCCCGGCTCGCTGGGAGCACGAAAAGCGGGATCAGCGGTTCGCACGGTCCGAGAACGAAGATCAGGAACAACGCCCAAAAGGTCGTGTTGGAGCCCATGCCGTGCGGGTGCTGGTGGCTCGCATCGCCGTGCGCGTGGACATGGAGGTGTCCGTGGTGGGTGTGGGTCTCGATTCCCTTGGAGCGCCGGAGAGCGTGCCGAAGTCCCCATACGGCGTAGGCCAGGCCGAACGCGACCAGCGCCCAGGCCGCGAGGTCGCCACGGCCCGATTCCACGCCCTCGATCCTGGCCACCGCGACACCGAAGGCCAAGCCGAGGCTGCCGAGCACGATCGACGACGCAACGTGGCCGACACCGCAAAGCGTCGTGACGACGAGGGTTCGGGTCATCGACCACGATCGCGCTTTGGACAGAACAATGAACGGCAGGTAGTGGTCGGGGCCCAGCAGCGTGTGGAGGAATGCGACGCCGGCGGCCGCAGCGAGGACGCTCAAACTGAAACCCGTGATCTCCATCCCGACCCCTCCTTCGATCGCGCTTCTCAGGATATCGTGCGGAGGCGGTAATACGCAAGCGGCTTTCGTAATATCCGAGTCCGAATCCGAATCCGAATCCGAGCCAGAGTCCGTATCCGATTCCGAATCCGACACCGAGCCCGTTTCCGTGTCCGCCCCCGCTCCCGTATCCGTGTCCGGAGCTACAATCGACCGGTGAGCCCGGAACTGACCTCTGCTCAGCGTCGCGCGATCGAGGCCACTGGATGCGATGTCCGGTTCGACGACCTGACCCGGGTGCTGTACGCCACGGATGCATCGATCTACAAGATCGAGCCGGCGGCGGTGGCGTTTCCTCGCGGCGCGGCGGAGTGCGCGCAGCTGCTTGCTGCAGCCGCGGACAGCGGGATCGAGATCACCCTGCGCGGCGCCGGTAGCGGTCTGGTCGGCGGCGCGATCGGGTCGGGCCTGGTCGTCGATCTCGCCCGGCACAACCGACGGATCGGCACGCTCGATCGGAATCGCGGCGCGATCCGCGTCGAGCCCGGCGTCGTTCTCGACCAGCTGAACGACGCGTTGGCGCCCGACGGTCTGTGGTTCGGCCCCGACGTTGCGACGTCGTCCCGGGCCACGCTCGGCGGCATGATCGGGAACAACTCGTCCGGCGCGCACGCGCCGGTGTACGGCGCCACGGTCGACCACGTGGTGGCGCTCGAGGTCGCGCTGGCTGACGGGACCATCGCGGAGATCGGCCGCGGCCTGGACGGGTTAGCCGACATTCGCGACGGCGCCGACCGGCTCGTCGCCGAGCACGCCGAGACGATCACGGAGCGCATGCCCGACGGTCTGGACAAGCACGGCCCCGGGTATGGCTTCGACCGCGCCCTTGCCTTACCGGGCGATCTCAGCTGTCTGGTAACCGGCTCCGAGGGCACCCTGGCGGCGGTGACCGGCGCCCGGCTTCGCGTTGTCCGGCGTCCCGAGCGGCGCGGTCTCGGGGTGCTGTTCTTCGCCTCGATGACCGAGGCGATGGAGGCCGCGGTGGAGGTCGCCGGGCTCGGTCCGGCGGCGGTCGAGCACATCGACCGGATTCTGCTCGACCAGACCGTCGGACAGCGGGGCTTCGCCGCCGCCCGTCACCTGCTCGATCTCGACCGCCGGCCGTGCGAGTCGTTTCTGCGCGTCGTGTTCTTCGCCGACGTCGACGTCCGGCTCGCCGAGCTCGACGCCACCGGACTCGGCGATCGGCAGCTCCGCGTGGTCGATCCCGACAGCCAGCGTCTGGTGTGGGGGCTGCGTAAGGCGGGCCTGTCGTTGCTCACCGGACGTGCCGGGCCGGCCAAGCCGACCACCTGCATCGAGGACGTCAGTGTCCGGCCGGAACGCCTTCCCGCCTACGTCGCCGGTCTGAAGTCGATCCTCGAGCCGCGCGGTCTCGAGGCCTCGTACTACGGCCACGCGGCGGCCGGCGAGCTCCACGTCCGGCCGGTGCTGGACCTGCACCGGGCGGACGACATCGAGATCCTGCGCGAGGTCGCCGACGAGGTGTCGGCGCTGTGCCGCGAGTTCGGCGGCTCGCTGACGGCGGAGCACGGCGCTGGGATCGCCCGGACGCAGTACCTCGAGGCGCATCTCGGGCCTGAGCTCGTCGACGCGTCGCACCGGCTCAAACGGCTGTTCGACCCGCGGGGCGTCATGAACCCCGGCAAGATCGTCGACACCGGCCGCTACCGGATCGACCGCGACCTCCGGCTCGGGGTCGGCTCCGAGCTCGCCCCGGAGCTCTTCGGGGCGCTCGGGTTCGTCGACCGTGACGGTTCGTTCGTCGCCAACCTCGAGCAGTGCAACGGGTGCGGTGGCTGCCTCAAGCAGGCCCCGACCATGTGCCCGACCTTTGTCGCCACCGGCGACGAGGCGCTGTCGACCCGAGGCCGGGCCAACACCATCCGCGCCGCGCTCGAGGGCCGATTCGGCGTCGATCCGACCCGCGCACCGGAGCTCGAAGGGGTGCTGGCGAGCTGTCTGTCGTGCAAGGCGTGCAAGACGGAGTGCCCGTCCAACGTCGACCTCGCGGCGCTCAAGGCCGAGCTGCTCGCAACCCGCCACGACGAGCACGGCGCCCCCGTCTTCGACCTGGTGGTCGCCGCCTCGGACCGGGTCGGGCGCCTCGGTACCGCGCTGCCCTGGCTCGCCAACGCTGCGCTCCGGTCCGCGCCGGTCCGGCGGCTCGTCGAGGCAACGCTCGGCGTGGCCGCCGACGCGCCGCTGCCGCCGTTCACCCGACACCGGTTCGACCGGTGGTTCCACCGCCGACCGGCGCCGCCGGCCGGTG
>JASFPU010000505.1:0-3185 GCA_050115855.1 Holophagae bacterium | reverse complement strand
CGGCATCAACCTGGAGGACATCAAGGCGCCCGAGTGCTTCGAGATCGAGGAGCAGCTCAAAGCGTCGGTCGACATCCCGGTGTTCCACGACGACCAGCACGGGACCGCCATCATCTCCGGCGCCGCGCTGCTCAACGCCGTCGAGGTCGCCGGCAAGAAGCTCGACGAGGTCAAGGTCGTGTTCTGCGGCGCCGGCGCGTCGGGCATCGCGTGTGCGACGTTCTACCTGTCGCTCGGTGTGCGACCCGAGAACCTGATGATGGTCGACTCCAAGGGTGTGATCTACAAGGGTCGGACCGAGGGCATGAACGAGTACAAGGCGCGCTTTGCCGTCGACACCGAGCTCCGGACCCTGTCCGAGGCGATGGTCGGCGCCGACGTCTTCACCGGCGTCTCGGTCAAGGGCATGGTCACCAAGGAGATGGTCGCCTCGATGGCAGACAATCCGATCATCTTCGCCATGGCGAACCCTGATCCGGAGATCACGCCGGAAGAGGTCGCGGACGTGCGGTCGGACGCCATCATGGCGACCGGTCGGTCCGACTACCCCAACCAGGTCAACAACGTGCTCGGTTTCCCGTTCATCTTCCGCGGTGCCCTCGACGTCGCCGCCACCGACATCAACGAGGAGATGAAGCTCGCGGCCGCGCACGCGCTCGCCGGCCTGGCCCGCGAGGACGTTCCCGACCAGGTCATCCGGGCGTATGGCGGCAAGCCCATCAAGTTCGGTCGTGAGTACCTGATTCCCAAGCCGTTCGATCACCGCGTCCTGCTCTGGGAGGCGCCGGCGGTGGCCGACGCCGCGATCGCGTCCGGCGTCGCGCGCAATCCCTACGACTCGCGCGACGACTACGTGCGCGAGCTCGAGACCCGACTGTCACGGACCTACGAGGTCATGCACGTGGTCATCGACCACGCCAAGCTCGACCCCAAGCGGGTCGTCTTCCCCGAGGGTGAGGCGCCACGCATCGTCCGAGCCGCCAAGATCCTCGCCGAGGAGGGCATCTGCCGGCCTGTGCTGCTCGGCAGCTCCGACGTGGTTCGCAACCTGCTCACCGAGCACGAGGTCCCCGCCGATCACGTCGATGTGGTCGATCCGCTGGACGACGATCGCGCAACCACCTACGCCGCGACTTTGTTCGAGATGCGCTGGCGCCACGGCGTCACCGAGCACGGTGCGACCCGCCTGATCCGTGATCCGATGTACTTCGGCAACATGATGGTGCACGCCAAGGACGCCGACGGGCTCATCGCCGGGCTCAATCACTCCTATCCCGAGACCATCCGCCCAGCGCTCCAGATTCACAAGACGTTGCCCGGGGTCCAGAAGGCCGCCGGTGTCTACCTGCTGCTCTTCGAAGACCGAATGCTGTTCATCGCCGACACGACGGTCAATCAGGATCCGTCGGCGGAGACGCTCGCCGAAATCGCTGGTATGGCGTCGCGCGTGGCGCGCATCTACTTCGAGGTCGAGCCCAGGATCGCCATGCTGTCCTACTCGAACTTCGGGTCGAACAGCGACAGCCGCTCGGAAAAGGTCCGCGAGGCGGTGGCGATCGCCAAAGAGCGTTGGCCGCAGCTCGTGATCGAAGGTGAGATGCAGGCCGACACGGCGGTCGAGCCCGCCCTGGCCCGCGAGAACTTCCCGCTGTCCACGATCCACGGCGACGCCAACATCCTGGTGTGTCCCGACCTCGAGTCGGCCAACATCGCCTACAAGTTGCTCTGGCGTCTCGGCAAGGTCGAGGCCATCGGGCCCATTCTGACCGGCATCGGCGCGCCGGTTCACGTGCTGCAGCGGGGCGTCGGCGTCGACGATATCGTCAACATGGCCGCTCTGTGCGTCCGCAAGGCCCAGCGCTACAGCGACTGACACGACACGGTCTGGATCTCTCCTCGACGGCGGGGTTGGCAACCCCGCCGTCGCCGTTCCCGGCTTTGACTCGATGACCTGTCAGACCCTAGAATGTCGGTACAGAGAACATCCCGAGGAGGAGCTTCCATGAAATCAACTCACGCAATGATCCTCGCAGTCCTGATGATCGCCGCGGTGCCGATCGCGGCGCAGGAGGCCGCGGGCGGTGTGCGCTACACCGTCACCGTCACCAAGTTCGACAACCAGGCCGGCTGGCACGGCCGCTGGGACATCGGCGACGCCTGGGGCACGGTGCTGACCGACATGCTCAACCAGACCGGTTCGTTTATCGTCCTCGGGGAGAGCGACATGCGGGCGGCCGCCCTCGACGAGCAGGACTTCGCCGCCTCCGGCCGCACCGCCGGCGGGAAGAAGGCGCCGGTGACCGGTCAGATGACCCCGGCTCAGCTCCTGGTCAAGGGCGCGATCACCCACGTCCAGGACACCACCGCGTCCGGCGGCGGCGGGGTCCGGATCAAGGGGTTCAAGATCGGGGGCAAGGGCGGTAAGGGCGAGATCAACGCCACGATCTACGTCGTCGACTCGACAACCGGAATGGTACTCGCCTCGACCAACGTGGTCGGAGAGTCCAAGCGCAAGGGCGCGAACATCGGCTACTCGACCGGCAGCTGGGGCGCTGCCTTCGGCGGTGAGAAGAACGACAATGTCGGCCTCGCCGTCCAGGACGCCTGCGCTCAGGCGGTGGACTTCATCAAGGCGCAGCTGCCGAACATCCCGTGGACCGGTTCCGTCGTGCTTGCCAAGGACGACCAGGTGTACGTCAACCGCGGCAGTCGCGAGGGCGTCAGCGTCGGGCAGCAGTTCACCGTCGGCGAGGTCGAGGTGCTGCGCGACCCAGACACCGGCGAGGTCCTGGACGAGGACATGACCGAGATCGCCACGCTCCAGGTCAGCGAGGTCAAGGAGAAGCTGTCGATCTGTACCGTGACCTCGGGCGACGCCGGGGCGATCGCCAAGGGCATGACGATTCACCTTCGTTGATCCTCGGTGGTGGACGGGGGACCTATCGCGGCCCTCTCGAGGGCCGCGATGTGTATCTCATCACCTCTTCTTCAAACCTGTATAATCGAACCAATGCGCCTCTCGAGAATAGACGCCTCCCCGCTGCGAGTCCCGATTCGGACGGTGTTGGCCGCAACCGCCTTGATGGTGTGCGTGTCAGGGACCGCGTCGGCCCAGAGCCCGACCTGGCGTGAGGTCGACAACCCGTATCAGGAGGACATCGTCTACCAGCTCGGCGAGACCTACT
>JASFPU010000504.1:0-3185 GCA_050115855.1 Holophagae bacterium | reverse complement strand
CACCGCCTTGACCATCTCCTCGATGGTCCCCGGCTCGGCCTCCTCGAGCTCGTAGGTGACGTTCGCGATCGGCTTGTTGACCGTGATGATCCGTTTCAGGTCGATCGGCGTGCCCTCGACGACGACGTCGGCCGGGGTGGCGTTGATCGTCGCCTGGAGATCCGCGACCTGCTGGTCGCCGTAACCCATCGCGGGCAGGATCTGCGACGCGTTGGGGTACTTTTCGAAGGTCTCCTTGAGCGAGCCGACCGCGTACGGCCGGGCGTCGACGATCTCTGCCGCACCGGCGTGCTTGGCGGCGAACCACCCGGCGCCGTAGGTCATCCCGCCGTGGGTCAGGGTCGGTCCGTCCTCGACGACCAGCGCCCGCTTGCCCTCGATGAGCTCCGGTTGGTCGGCGGTGATCTTGGACCGGCACTTGATGACGCGAGCGGTCGGATTGGCGCGCCGGCAGTTGTCGAGCACCTGCTCGACCTTGACCGGATCGGCGGTGTCGACCTTGTTGACGATCAGCAGGTCCGAGATCCGCAGGTTAGTCTCGCCCGGGTAGTAGCCCAGCTCGTGGCCGGCCCGGTGTGGATCGACCAGCGTGATGTGGAGGTCCGGCTTGTAGAACGGCGTGTCGTTGTTGCCGCCGTCCCACAGGATGACGTCCGCCTCCTTCTCGGCCTCGCGCAGGATGCGCTCGTAGTCGACCCCGGCGTAGACGACGAACCCGTTGTCGATGTGCGGCTCGTACTCCTCGCGCTCCTCGATCGTGCACTGATGGCGGTCGAGGTCCTCGTAGGTCTCGAACCGCTGGCACGCCTGCTTCGCGAGGTCGCCGTACGGCATCGGGTGCCGGATGGCGACCACCTTTTTGCCGAGCTGCTTGAGAATCCGCGACACGTAGCGCGTGGTCTGCGATTTGCCGACGCCGGTCCGGACCGCCGTGATCGCGATCAACGGCTTGCTCGAGGCGACCATGGTCCGCGTCGCCGAGCACACACCGAAGTGGGGTCCCCACCCGATCACCTGGCTCGCCTTGTTCATGACGTAGGTGTGCGACACATCCGAGTACGAGAACCAGACCTCGTCCACGTCGTGCTCGCGGATCACCGACTCGAGATCCTCCTCCGGCACGATCGGAATCCCGTCCGGGTACAGCGAACCCGCAAGCTCGGGCGGGTAGACCCGATCCTCGATGTCCGGGATCTGGGTCGCGGTGAAGGCGACGACCTGATAGCGCTCGTCGTCCCTGAACAACGTGTTGAAGTTGTGGAAGTCGCGACCGGCGGCGCCCATGATGACGACCTTGGTCCTGTTCATGGATTGTCCTCCTCGGAAGTTCACGTCGGCCCGACCCTCCCAGACCGACGACCCGCCGGGTAAGGCTGAACCGGCGGGGGCGGGCGCATTCTACCACTCGCGTCCCACGCGAGCGGTCAGTTCTCAGTTTTGAGTTTTGGGTTCGAGTTCCATTGCCACACTCAAAACTGGGCGTTTATTCCCACTCGATGGTACCGGGCGGCTTGGAGGTGACGTCGTACACGACGCGGTTGATCCCGGCGACCTCGTTGACCACGCGTCGCGCGATGCGGTCGAGCGTGTCCGGCGGGAAACGAAACCAATCGGCGGTCATGAAGTCACTCGTGGTGACCGCGCGCACCGCCATCACCTGCTCGTAGGTCCGGGCGTCGCCCATCACGCCGACCGATCGGACCGGCAGCAGCACGCAAAGTGCCTGCGAGATCTCGTCGTAGAGCCCATCGCGGCGGATCTCCTCGATCGCGATGGCGTCGGCCTCCTGCAGCGTCCGGACCCGCTCGGGCGTGATCTCGCCGAGGATGCGCACCGCCAGACCCGGCCCCGGAAACGGATGGCGCCAGACGAAATCGCGCGGCAGACCGAGCTCCTCCCCCACCCGGCGGACCTCGTCTTTGAACAGGTCGCGCAGCGGTTCGACGAGCTCGAGACCGAGCCGTTCCGGCAGCCCGCCGACGTTGTGGTGGGTCTTGATGACCGCTGCGGTGCCGCGCACCCCCGACGACTCGATGACGTCGGGGTACAGGGTGCCCTGGGCGAGAAAGCGGGCGTCGGGAAAGCGCCGTGCCTCGGCCTCGAAGACCTCGACGAACTCACGACCGATGATCCGCCGCTTCTCCTCCGGGTCGGCGACGCCCCTCAGCGCGCCGAGGAAGCGGTCGCCGGCGTCGATCAGGTCGAGCTCGATGCCGAGCCCGGCGAAGCTCGCCATCACCATGGCCGCCTCGTCCTTGCGCAACAGCCCGGTGTCGACGAAGATCGGCACCACCCGCGCACCGATCGCCTCGCGCAGCAGCACCGTAGTGACCGACGAGTCGACGCCGCCGGACACGCCGCAGATGACCCTGCCCTCAGGCACCCGGGTGCGCAGCTCGGCGACCAGCTCGTGGCGGATTGCCGCCGGGTTCCAATCCCGGCGCGCGCCGGCCATCTCGATGAACGAGGTCAGCATCTCGGTGCCGTGCGGTGTGTGCCTCACCTCGGGGTGAAACTGGAGACCGACCAGCCTGCGCCGGGGATCGACCATCGCGGCGACCGGCGTGTTGTCGGTCCGTCCGACCGATTCGAAGCCGTCCGGCACCCGGCTCACCTGATCGCCGTGGCTCATCCACACCGTTTGGCGCGTCGGCGTCCCGCCCACGATCGGGCTGTCGGGCGCCACCTCGAGCTCCGCCAGACCGTACTCGCGACGGTTCGACGGGGCGACCTCGCCACCCAGATCGCGCGCCATGAGCTGCATGCCGTAACAGATCCCGAGCACCGGCACGCCGAGCTCGAACACCACTGGATCGACCTGGAGCGCGCCGGGCGCGAACACGCTCGCAGGCCCGCCCGACAGCACGATCGCGATCGGCTCGGCGGCTCGGATGTCGTTGCCCGGAAGATCTCCTCGCTCGACCACCGTCTTGACGCCGAGCTCTCGCAGCCGACGGGCGATCAGTTGGGTGTACTGGGATCCGAAGTCCAGGATGAGGATGATCTCGTGCTGCATGAACACTCCATCCGTGTGATGGCGCGGAGCATAGCAGAGGCGGGTGGTGCCGCCGATTGCGGAATTGCCGGATCGGCGCTAAGATCGCGCTTGTGAAATACTCCACATGGCCCTCGACCGGCGATCCGATCCCGGGCCGGAGGTCGAGGTCCTGATGACCGCGTACAAA
>JASFPU010000503.1:0-3187 GCA_050115855.1 Holophagae bacterium | reverse complement strand
GCACCGGCAGCGGTCGGCCAATCGATCTCGACCACCGCCGGCTCGACGAACCGGACCGCGACCGGTCGGCTCGCGATCGCCGGCACGGCGGACGTCGCGATCACCAGGAGGCCGAGCAACGAAATCAACACCGTGCGATGGCTCATGGCGTTCCCACCCCTCATGCTTCCGGCATTTCCATGGTCTTGACCAGCAGCTCGCTGATGAACGAGACGTGGCAGCCGAGCTTGTAGTAGCCGATGATGTCCTCGATGCCCGAGTGGCAGTTGTGGCACGGCGTGATCACCATGTGGGCGCCGGTGTCGTGGATCTGATCGGCCTTGATCCGATTGCTCTTCATGCGCGATTTCTTCCACGGCGGTCCACAGTTGATCAGCCCGCCGCCCGCCTGGCAGCAGTAGTTGTGCTCGTTGTGCGGCTCCATGTCGCGGAAGTCCGCGCAGATCTCGTTGACGACGTAGCGCAGCTTGTCGTGCAGCCCGCGGCCGCGGACGATGTTGCACGGGTCCTGGACGGTGACCGGCTCTTCGTACTTGTGGGCGATCTTGATGCGACCGCTCTTAAGCAACTCGTAGTAGTACTCTACGGCGTGCACCATCGTGATCGGCGGCTTGGTCCAGCCGAGCCAGCGCGGGCCGTCGTAGACCGCACCACGGTAGGCGTGGCCGCACTCGCCCATGACCACCCGCTTGACGCGGAGCTGGGCCGCCCGTTCCCAGTGCAGCCGTTCGACGCGGCCCATGGTCTCGAAGTCGCCCGAGTACATGGCCATGTTGGAGTTGTCCCAGCCGTCGGCCGACGGCATGGTCCAGTCGGCACCGGCGACCTTGAAGATGATTGCCATGTTGGCGATCAGCTGGGCGAGGATCTTCGGTTCGGGACCGATCACCGAGTACATGATCTCGGCGCCCTCCTTGTCGAGAGGGATCCGGGTCCCGGCGAGTTCCATCTGGGCGTCTTCCTCCTGCCACATGAGGGTGTCGATCCAGTCATCCTGCTGGACCCACATCTGGTTCATGGTGGCGGCGTGGCTGTTGGTGGTGTCCTGGAGGTACTGGGGCACGACGCCGAGCAGGTTGAGGATGCGCCGGACGGTCATGATCATGTACGAAATGTCGATGCCGAACGGGCAGTACATGCTGCACCTGCGGCACGCGCCACACTCCAGGAAAGCGATGCGCGCCGCATTGTGCAGAAACTCGCCATCGACACGGCCCTTGCGCTTGACCATCTCCCAGAGCGTGTCCTTGACCTTGGCGACCGGGGCGAAGTCCGGGTCCTTGTCACGAGAGATGTAGCTCTGGCACGACTCGGCGCACAGGCCGCAGTGGACGCAGGTGTCGAGGTAGACCTGCAGCCGGGCCGCCGACTCCTTGGTCAGCACCCGGTTGATGGTCTGCTCGATCTGTTCGGGCGTCAACTTGGCGATGTTGTCGTCGACCCCCGGGTCGATGACCTTCATGTCCTCGAGATCAGCCATGGTGTTCCACTCCCGTCGCAGACGGCTTGAAAGTTCGAAGCATTACCAGTCCCTCGCGTGGCGCACGGCGCCGAACTCGCTCCCCATGTACGCCCTGGTGAATGGAAACCACATCATGTGGACGAGCCGGGTCCACGGGATCGCCAGCAGCCACAGCGCGCCGGACGCGATGTGGATGACGATCATGGTCTGGTACGGCAGCCACTGCTGGTGGGCGATGTAGCCGGTGAGGAACGGCGCCATGACGAGCAGCGCGAGGAGGAAATCGGAGGCGTAGCTGACGTTCCTGACCTCGGGCTGGACCAGCCGCCGGAGGATGAAGAAGACGCAGCCGAAGATGACGATCAGCGTCATGACATCGGCGACGCCCTCGGGCAGGCTCCACCAGCGCACGCCCCAGGCCTGCTGCCAGAGCACCGCGTGGCCCATGATGAACAGCGGTGTCACCACCAGGCAGACGTGGAAGACGAAGGACAGCAGCGAGAAGAACGGCCGCTTGCGGGTGCTCGCCCCGGCGAAGGGAACGACCCAGTGCATGAGCGACCGGACACCGTACTTCGGGCTCATGGTCGGCAGCACCACCCGTTCCCGGTAGGCCAGTCGGTACGTGGTGATGAATCGATACAGCAGACCGCCGACAAAGCCGATGAAGGCGATCCACACCAGAGGGCCGCTCACGAAGTCATACATGCTCCCCCCCGATCAGTCCCGGAATCCGGCCGCGACATCGACCACGTGCCGCTTAAAGGTCGAACCGTCGACCGCCCGGACGAGAATTCGTGACCCATCCGGGCTGAAAATCGGCTCCCACATCATGTCGAACCAGGGACTCCAGGGCCGACCGTCGACGGCGACGGCGAAGCGTCCGTCGCGCTCGACCTTGGCCACGACACGCGATCCATCGGGCGAAAACACGGGATCCCAGACCATGTCGTAGGTCTCGGGCCAGCTTTGATCGTCGACCGCGATGTTCCACGTCTCGCGGTGCCGGACCGCCGCCGCAACCCGGCCGCCGTCGGGCGAAAACACCGGTGGCCGCACCATGTCATCGAAACCGGAGTGCCACGGCCGGTCATCGACCACGACCGTCCACTGCCCGAAGCTTCTGGTCCCCACCGCGGCGATCCGGCCGCCGTCGGAACTGAGCCGCTGGTTCCACAGCTGCATGAATCGGCTCGACCAGATCGGTTCACCATTCTCGGCGATGGTCCACGACCCGTCGATCCGCACCGGAGCGAGCAGCCGACTGCTGCCGTTGCGGTAGCTCGGCTCCCAGACGCAGCCGAAATGCTGATTCCACGGCACCGCGTCCTGGGCCAGGGTGTACTCGCAGATGTCGAGGCGGACCTCGGCGGCGAGGTGGGCGCCATCATCGCTGAAGGTCGGGCCGTAGGCGTTGATGAACTTCTTCTCCCAGGGTGCGTCGTCGACGGCGACGCTCCAGGTGCCCTCCATAAAACCGACGATGTCGGCCTCGGCGAGCGACTCGACCTGCACGATGGCCGCGACATGGCGGCCGTCGCGACTGATCGCCAGACCCCGCGACGATGGAAACCTGGACTCCCAGGCCACACCGTCGACCGCAACCGTGTACTCCATGTTGTCCTTGACCTGGACCGCGATCACGCTGCCGTCGTCGTTGAAAATCGGGTTCCACGCAAACTCCCAGCGGTTGTCCCAGGGTTGCCCTTCCACTGCGACGGTCCA
>JASFPU010000502.1:0-3187 GCA_050115855.1 Holophagae bacterium | reverse complement strand
ACCCGAGGTAGTCGATCTGGGTGAACACCTCTCGCCGCTCCGGTTTCTCGACCAGCACGCAGGTCCTGAGCGACGCCGGCTGGCGGGCGGCCAGATTGCGCAGCAGGTAGCTCAACGTGTAGCCGGTGTCGACGATGTCCTCGACGACGAGCACGTGCTGGCCGGTGATGTTCCGGCGCAGGTCCATGATCATCCGAACCGCGCCGTCTGTGTCGGTCGACTCCGAGTCGCCGTAGGTCTGGAGCGCCATGAAGTCGATGCTGCGGGGGATGGTCAACGCCCGACTGAGGTCGGCGAGGAAGATGAACGACCCCTTGAGAATGCCGACCATGATGAGATCTTCGACGTCGGCGTAGTCGTCCGAGATCCGCGCCGCCAGCTCGGCGACCTTCTTGCGGATCTTCTCCTCGCTGATCAGAATCTCGGGAACGATCTCGGTCATGCTAGCCTCCGTCCCGAATGACGGTGACACGGTAGCACGGGACTCCGATGCTGCGGCTGTGACACGGGACCGACGTCATCGGCCTTCTGGGCCGCCTCCGCCTTCCGGCGTTGCCGGCGCAGCGTCGCCCGGGCAGCGTCTCGTTCGTGCCCGCAAGGTGCTGCGATCCGGAGGGGGTGCTTCGACTCGCTCCGCTCGCTCAGGAACGCTGCCCGGGCGCCGGCGGCCTGCCTGCTGATCGGTGTGGCTGCACGACGCGGTTCGCAGCCTCTGCCGCTGATCGCTGCCTCTGCCGCTGAGTCCTGCCGCTGCCGCTGATCGCTGTCGCTGAACCTGAACGCGGAAGCCGTCGCCGGGATCGGGATCGGGATCGGGATCGGGAACGGGATCGGGTACGAATACTGGCGATGAAGAGGAGAAGCGCGTGAGGAACATGAGACCATGACGTCGGGTTGACACAACCGTGGTTTCCGATTCAATCCGCGCCTCGACGCTGTACCGTCTCGCCCGGGACTACGCCTGGCACCACCGCTGGAGCTATCTCGCCGGTGGCGTCTTCCTCTGGTTGACCAACTGGCTGACGGTCAGCATCCCCGGTCAGATCGGCGCCGCGGTCGACGGGCTCCGCGCGGGGAGCCCGATCGGGCGCTACGCGGCCGCGATCGCGGTCATGGGTCTGTCGGTCATCGTCGTTCGCAGCCTGTCGCGTATTCTCATCTTCAATCCCGGCCGTCACGTCGAGTACGCATTGCGGGCCGACCTGTTCGACAAGCTGCTCGCTCTCCAGCCGGCGTTCTACGCGGCTCACCGACGGGGCGACATCGTCAGCCGTGCGTCCAACGACATCACTTGGGTCCGGACCCTTGTCGGGTACGGTGGGCTCCAGGTGGTCAACGTGACGATGGCGGTCGGGCTGACGATCTGGAAGATGGTCGGCCTGTCGTGGGCCATGACCGCGCTCGTGCTGCTTCCCATCGGCCTCGGAATGGCGGTCGTCCAGTGGGCGATCCGGCGTCTGTTCTGGCTCAGCCGGCGCAGTCAGGAGCAGCTCGGGGAGATTTCCGAGCACGTCCTCGGCAGCTTGCAGGGGATGGCGACGATTCAGGGTTTCGTCGCCGAGGACGCATTCATCGATCGTTTCGAGGAGCGCAACCGGGACTGGCTCGAGACCGGGATGCGGCTGGCGGTGATTCGGGCGACGGCTCTGCCGCTCTTGGTGCTCGCCGGAGGCATCGCGATGTACGCACTGATCGCGATCGGCGGACGGATGGTGCTGAACGGGACCTTGACGGTCGGTGATCTCGCCGCGTTCACGGCACTGCTCATGGTGTTCCTGCCGCCGCTGCGGTCGCTCGGTTGGATGCTGTCGGTGATCCAGCGTGGCCGCGCCGCGCTCGAGCGGATCTTCGAGCTGATGGACGCGCCGGTCGAGCGGCCAGAAGGGGACAGCGGAGTCATCCTGCCGAGCGGACGTGGTCCGGTGATCGAGCTCCGCGATCTCGACTTCGCCTACCCGGACGAACCCGATCACCTCGTCATCGAGAACGTCTCGGCCACCATTCCGGCCGGCGCCGTCGTCGGCCTGTTCGGGCGGACCGGCGCTGGCAAGAGCACTCTCTTGCGAATCATCGCGCGGCTGTACAACCCACCCGAAGGCACCGTTCTCGTCGACGGAGTCGATCTCATCTCGCTCGATCTGGACGCCTGGCGGGGGCGTCTGGCGGTCGCACCGCAGCGGCCGTTCCTGTTCTCCGACTCGTTGCTGTCCAACGTCGCGCTCGATCGGTCGGCCGACCGCGCACCGGTGTACCGGGCGATCAGCCGCGCCGCCCTCGACGACGATGTCGAGTCGTTGCCGGACGGGGTCGAGACCCTGGTCGGCGAGCGCGGCATCATGCTGTCCGGCGGTCAGCGCCAGCGGGTCGCGTTGGCGCGCGCCCTGCACCGCAGCGGCGACGTTCTCATCCTCGATGACGTCCTGTCGGCCGTCGACCACACGACCGAGACCCAGCTGGTGAAAACCGTCGCCGGGCTCGCACGCGGCGATCAACCGCCGACCACCTTCATCGCGAGCCACCGCCTGTCGGCGCTGCGCCACTGTGACGTGGTGCTGGTTCTCGATCGGGGCCGCCTGGTCGATTCCGGGACGCACACGGAGCTCCTGCGTCGGCCCGGGATCTACCGCGACACCTGGATGATCCAGAGCCAACGGGCCACCGCCGCGTCGGAGGCGGCATCGTGACCGATCGAGTCATGTTCCGCCGACTCTGGCCGTACCTGCGCCCCGACATCTGGGCGTTCGGCATCGCGCTCGCGCTGACGCCGGCCGCCGCCGGGCTCAGCCTGGTTCAACCGTGGCTGCTCAAACGCGCGATCGACGAGCACCTGGTTCCGGGTGTCGCCGAGGGCCTGGCGACCATCGCCCTCGCCTATCTGGGCGCCGTGGTCGCGGGGTACGTGCTCGAAGGCCTGTACGTGCTCGCCCTCGCGTGGGGCGGCCAGCGCAGCATCGTCCGTCTGCGATCCGGGCTCTACCGCAAGCTGCTCGGTCTGAAGCAGAGCTATCTCGACCGCCAGCCGGCGGGCAGGCTGCTGACCCGGGCGACGTCGGATGTCGACGCGCTCGGGGAGGCGTTTTCCTCGGGTCTGATCAACATCATCCTCGACCTGTTGATGATCGGCGGCACGCTGGTCGCCATGTTCTGGCTCGATGGGCGTCTGACTGTCGTGCTGTTGCTGCTGGCG
>JASFPU010000501.1:0-3199 GCA_050115855.1 Holophagae bacterium | reverse complement strand
GGACGCTCCGTCCGACCCGCCGGGCTGAGCGGCACCACCCTATGCGCGGTCAGGGCTGGATGATCACGGGCCGTCCGACACGAAACCCCCGCTCGACCGCCGTCCGGTCGGGCCGAAGTGACAGCTCGAACCACCCGACGTGATCTGCCAGGTAGTGGTGATACGCGCCGCTGCGTTTCTTGCGCGACGTCAGCGTCCGCTTGGTGATGACGTCGACGCCGTACCGGCTGGGCACTCTCGCCAGGGTCAGCTCGCACCGCGCGAGGCCGTTCCCTTGGCCGAAGTCGTACGCCAGCGAGAGGTCGGCGCCGGCGTTCGGCGAACGAAAGCGAATCTTCAGCACACCCGGCGCGACGACCGTGAAACCGTCGTCCGTGGCCCGCACCAGCACCCGACCGTCGGGCGACACGGCGGGCGTCCCAGGCGCCACGACGAGCCCGCCGTCACCCGTCGGGCGCGACACCGGACCGTCGGGGACGAAGGTCACCTCGAGACCGTCGTCCTCGATCAGATTGTGATAGCTGCCGTACAACGCGATCACCGCGGCATCGGACAGCAGGACCAGTGCGAACAGGGCGATCACCGTCGCCGGCAACCACCGGCTTCGACGATCGTTGTCGGTCACCCCGCGCACCGTCATGGCGTCTTCGACCCCTCGACCAGCGCGGCGACCTTGTACCCCGCGTTGTCGCCAGCCAACTCGAGGTCCTCGAGCACTCGCGCCGCCGTTTCGGCGGTCGACGGGTCCGTCCACGTTTCCAGAACCGCGACCAGCCGGAGCAGAGCGACGAGGTCATCGAAGCCCTCCGACCGGAACCACAGCACGCCGTCGTAGCGGTTGACACCGAGCACCGCGCGCCCGGCCTCGCCGGCCACCAGCCGCGCGATGAGGCCGCGAACATCGACTCTGCCGTCGGCATCCGGCCGCCACCACCCTTCGAGCTCGAGCAGCAGCCGGACCATCGCCAGCACACGACGCGACCGTTCGGCTTCGAGCCCGGCACGACGCAGCTGGCGGTCGAGAACCCTGGCCAGCAGCAGCTCGTCGAGCCAACCCGCGACGCGCCGGCGTGGATCCGTTCGATCGAGTCCCTCGGCGAGGCGACGGACGAGCAGCCACGCGACGGCGGCGAACCACCAATCGGCCTCGTCGGGAAGGCCCAGGTCATCGGCGGGAACGTCTGACGAGCCGAGCAGAGCCTCGAGATCGCGGCGAACCGCCCGGATCACGGAGTCCGGGTCGCTGTCGGCTTCCAGCCGTTCCGACAGGGCGGCCAGAACCGCCTCCATGGATGGCAGCAGCTCACCGATCCGGTCCTCCCGGTCCAACGAAATCCGCCCTCCGGCGCGCGCTTCGACCACGGCGCGCAGCGGCTCGGCGGCCACGAGCTCGGCGAACGGCCCGAGCACGTCCGCGAGATCGATCTCGACCAGGGCGATGTCGACGCTGTCCACACCGCCGCCCTCGAGATCGGCCTCGAGCTTCCGAATCCGTTGGCGGTCGTCATCGACGAGCTCTCGAAAGTCGACGAAGACATGGCAGCGGTAGGCGTCGAGCTCGAGGTACAGACCCTCGTCGGCGATTCGACGGCACGGCCGCAGGTACTCGAGGCCGCTGACCGCGTCTCGGAACGCGACGAAGCGATCGTCGGCGGCGGTCAGGCCGAGGCCCCGAGCGAGACTGAACCGCTCGAGCCGCTCCGAGCCGTCTCCGTCACGAACCAACTTGGCGGTCGACATCCGGAGCCAGCCGCGGGTGTCGGCGAAGGTGTTGTGGTAGACGACCAGGCTGCGGTCGCCGCCGTTGTCGTTGGAGTAGGCGAAGACATTCTCGTCGACCGAGCCACGGTCATCGACCAGGTCGTAGAGCAGGAAGCGGTCGACCTCGGCAAAGCTCCCTCGTCGGTGCAGCAGCGGGAAGAGCTGCCGCTCGTGACGTCGAACGAGATCCTCGTTCGGCTTTTCGGCCCATCGTGGCCGGCGGAACTCCATGCCGTACTTCTCGGCGAAACCCTCGACCTGACCGTGACCGAACATCGGCAGCCCGGGCAGCGTCGCCATCATGGTCGCGACACCGAAGTATTTGCCATCGCTGCCGAACTGGTCGATCGCCGTCCGCTCGTCCGGGTTGGACATGAAGTTGACGTAGCGCTTCAGGATCTGGGGGTCGAACTCGAGCGTGCTCTTGATCAGCAGGCGGTAGTCGGCGTTGCGTTCGTCGCGCAACATGTTCATGAAGGCCGAGTTGTAGACACGGTGCATCCCGAGGCTGCGGACGAAGTAGCCCTCGAGCAGCCAGAACGCCTCGGCGAGCAGCAGCGTGTCCGGCGCTTCTGCGGCGACCCGGTCGACCACCTCGCGCCAGAACTCCTCGGGCATGACCCGGTCGAACTCGGCGCGGGTCATGCCGTGCTCGGCGCGGGACGGAATGTCGCCGCCCGAACCGGGCTCGGGAAACCAGAGCCGGTGGTAGTGTCGCTTGGCCAGGGTCATGGCGGCGTCGAACCGGATGATCGGCGAGCGCCGCGCGACGTGCAGAATGGTCTGGATGACGGCGTCGCGGACGTCGGCACGCCGGTAGTCGAGCTGTGCGGTGTCGTTCCACGGCATGGAGGTGCCGTCGTTGCCGTGGTAGATGTACCGCTCGGAGCCGGTCCAGTGGTCGACCCGCTTGAACACCACCGCCGCGTCGCTCCGGTTCCAGTAGCCGTCCTCGAGATAGACGCCGACCCGGTCGTCGTCGCACAGGTCGTCGCCGGTGAAACGGTAGGACGGGAACGGCGAGTGGTCGAGACCGATGAACCAGTCCGGGTGTTCGATGAGCCACCTGGAGTCGATCCCCATGTGGTTCGGCACCATGTCGGTCGACATCCTGATGCCGCGCTCGCCGGCGCGCGCCTTCAAGTCGTCGTAGGCCGCCTCGCCTCCGAGGTCGTCGGCGACGGCGTACTCGGCCAGCGAGTAGGCCGAAGCGACCGCTTCACTGTCGCCCATCCACCGTTTGATGCGCTCCGACGCCCGGCTGCGCTGCCAAACCCCGATCAGCCAGAGGCCGGTGAAACCCCAGCCCGCGAGCCGATCGAGCTCGTCGTTCGGGATCTGGTCGAGGGTGACGATCGCACGCCGGTACCTCCGCGACAGCTGGTCGAGCCAGACGTAGACGTTCTTGGCGAGCAGCACGAGCCGCGGCATCCAGTCG
>JASFPU010000500.1:0-3212 GCA_050115855.1 Holophagae bacterium | reverse complement strand
GCTCGGCGGTGGCGTACTCCCGGGCGTGGATCGCGGAGGTGATGAAGAGCTTGGGCTTGCCGCCGCCGGCGCTCGGCGGCGTGCCGGCGACGAGCGAGTTGGTCAGCTTGAGCACCCGCATGTCGTGGCCGTCATCGCCGCCCGGCGTGCTCTTCTCCCAGCTGTCGCCGACGTCGACCCAGCTCGCGAGCTCGGGGTGGGCCGCGACCAGGTCGACCGCGGTCTGATAGGTCTCCTCGACGGTCCGGTAGCAGGGGTACCCCGGGATGCCCTCGGTTTGGCCCTTCAACCGCTCGTGCGGTCGGCACAGCTCGGCGGTCCGTCGCGAGTCGACCTCGACCCGGAATCCGAGCTCGGCGAGCCACCCGAGGATCTCGTCGTCGGCCTGTACCACGAGCCAACCCTTGTCGTGGTGGACCTCCCAGGGCTCGACCCGGGCTGCCAGTGCATCGACCTGGGCGCGATCGTGGAACCAGGCACGAACCACGACGTCTGGACATCCGGCTGCGGGAGCCTCTGCGGCTTCGGCGATTCCGATCGACACCAGCAGTATCGCGACGCCCAGCACAACGCGTAACCTCATACGACATCCTCCCGGCCGATCGACGGCACGCACGTAGGGTATGCGCGTCAGGATCGGCGTGCAAGCGGGCCCGCGCGCCGCCGGCGTGCGTTTGACCGGTCGGTCGGGCTGCGGTACAACCAATGAGCGGCACCGCTCCCGCCAGGTCGACCACAGGTTTTCGACCGCCACCCGGGCGCGGTTCCCCGGCGCGCGCGTCGGCGTCGGAACAACCGGAGGGGGAGCGACAATGAGACATTCGATGATCGTGTTCGGACTCGCTGTGCTCGTTCTGTGTCTGACATCGACGGTGGCGGCGGGGACGCCGTCAGGCGATCGGGCGGCGCCGGCCACGGTTGCCGCTTTGCTCGAGGCGCGGATCGCCGCCGGCGACCTGCACTACCGTGACACCAGGACCGGAGAGGTGGTGCTGGCGACCGAGACGCGGGTCGACGAGATCCGCACGCGGCTGGCGCCGCAGTTCGATTGGCCCGCCGGGGCCAGTGTGGACGTCGCCGACGACGGCACCATCAGCGCCGACATCGACGGTGCCATGCGCGACGTCATGGTCGTCCGAACTCGGCTCGACGGGACCAGGGAACGCGGGTGTTTCCGCGATCTGGACGCCGCAGTGGCATTCATCGTCGGTCTCGACATCGACACCGCGAAACGTGTCGGTGATCAGCGGCCGGTGAAAGTGAACGAGTGAGGAGGGATCGATGAACAGGACCACTCTCGTCGTCGTCGCTCTGATCTTCGTTTTCGCCAGCCTTCCGGCCTCGTCCGCGAACTTCGTCATCGTCAACGGTGACAGCCCCGGTGAGGGCCTCAACGATCCGACCGTCGTGGCGCCGGTCGGCGGCAACCCGGGAACCACCCTCGGCGAGCAGCGGCAGATCGTGCTCCAGGCGGTCGCCGACGTCTGGGCGAGCCGACTGGAAAGTCCCGTCGATATCCGAATCCTGGCCCGGTTCGATTCGATGGGCAACTGCAGTGTGCTCGGGTCCACCGGGCCCGGCACCGCGTACATGAACTTCCCCGGTGCTCCAGTCGCCAACGTCTTCTACCACAGCTGTATCGCCGACTCGATCACCGGGACGGATCAAAACCCGGGCGCGCCCGACTTCTTCATCACCTACAACAGCGATTGGGACACCGCGGCGTGTCCCACCACGAGCTTCTATTACGGGCTCGACGGCAACGAGCCGGCCGGATCCGAGGACCTGTTCCCCGTGGTGCTGCACGAGATGGGACACGGCCTCGGTTTCGCGAGCTTCATCAATCCGTCGAACGGTGTCCCCTTCTTCGGTGCCCCGGGGATCTTCGACTACTACATCCTCGACGTGACGACCGGCCTGCACTGGTCGGAGATGAGCTCGAGCGCCCAGCGACAGGCCTCGGCGATCAACACCTACAACCTCGCCTGGGATGGTCGGAACGCAACCGAGGCGGTGGAGGACATCTACTTCGCTGGTACGCCGCTGGAGTTCGAGGTGACCTCGCCCCCCGCGATTGCCGGTGAGTACGACGCGCTGCGCGCCGTCTTCGGCGGTTCCAGCCCTGATCCGATGGTCGGTGAGTTCGAGCTCGTCAACACCGGCTCGGCGACGCCGACCGATGGTTGTACCGACCTCGTCGGGTTCACGCCGGGCAACATCGCCGTCATCGATCGCGGCAACTGCGAGTTCGGACTGAAAGCGCTCAATGCAGAGGACGCGGGGGCGAGCGCGGTCATCATCGCCAACGACCGCGACGGGACGGCACTAGTGCTCATGGGCGCCGGCGCCGCGGGCGATCCGGTGACGATCCCCGTCATCTCGATCGGTCAGAACGACGGCGCCACCATCAAGGCGCAGCTGCCCGGCGTCAGCGGTGAGCTCGGCATCTGGTACCCGATGCTCTACGCTCCCAACCCCGTGATGCCGGGCTCGTCGGTGTCCCACTGGGACGATCTCGCCGAACCCGATCTCCTCATGGAGCCGTTCACCAGTCCGGATGTCTTCGACCAGCTCGATCTGACTCCGGCGCAGCTCAAGGACGTCGGGCACACCGTGACCGGTTTCGACGGGATTTTCGACGACGGCTTCGAGTCGGGCGATGTGTCAGCCTGGGGTGGTGCGTCGCCGTAGCGGGGATTGACGACCTCGTGAGCCGGAATGGGCGCGTGTGGGGATGTGCCACCTTTCGTCGGGAACGGGAACGGGAACGGGAACGGGAACGGGAACGGGAACGGAGGCGACGCCGGCGCCCATCCAACATCCAACATCCAATATCGGACGCGGACGCGGAGTAAAGAAAAAACCCGGGCCGAAGCCCGGGTTTGAATTGGCGTGAAGGGAAGGCGATCAGTACATACCGCCCATGCCGCCCATGCCGCCCATGTCGCCGCCGCCGGGCATGGCCTCCTTCTTCTCCTCGGGGATCTCGCAGACCAACGCCTCTGTGGTGAGGAGCAGGCCGGCGATCGAGGACGCGTTGAGCAGGGCGTTCTTGGTGACCTTGGCCGGGTCGATGACGCCGTCGGCGATCATGTCGGCCATCTCACCGGTGGCGGCGTTATAACCGTTGTTGCCGCCCTTGGCGCGGATTTCGCGGACGATCACCGCGGCCTCGTCGAGACCGGTGTTGAGGATGATCTGGCGGGTCGGCT
>JASFPU010000499.1:0-3218 GCA_050115855.1 Holophagae bacterium | reverse complement strand
CGGGACTCTGGCGCGACTGACGGTAGCGCTGCTCACCCTGCCGCTCGAGGCGATGGTCGGCGACGGCGCGGCCGTTCGGGTTCGTCGTCGCCTCGACACGCTCGAGCAGGCGCTCACCGCCGCGAGGCCGCCGAGCCCGAACTGACCGGCCCGATCGGAACCGGTCAGGCCATCTGGCGTTTCGCGAGGGTGGCGAACAGGCCGTCGAGCTCCATGAGCTCCTCGTAGGTGCCGGACTCCGCGATGACGCCCTTGTCGAGATAACAGATCCGGTCGGCGTTGACGATGGTGCTCAGTCTGTGGGCGATGACGATCCGGGTCGCGAACAGCCGCTCCATGCTCTCGGTCACCGTCGCCTGCGATCGATTGTCGAGCGCGCTCGTCGCCTCGTCGAAGTACACGATCCGCGGCTTGCGGACCAGCGCCCGGGCAATCAGCATGCGCTGCAGCTGACCGCCCGAGAACCCGCCACCACCCTCGCTGACGTAGGTGTGCATCCCCATCGGCAGCGCCTTGATGTCGTCGTCGAAGCCGGCCATCGCCGCCGCCTCCCAGGCGTGCTCGATGGTCAGGTCAGAGGCGCCGATGATGTTGTGGAAGATGTCGGCCGGCATCACCTGGGCATTCTGCAGCACGACGCCGAGCTGCTGCCGGAGCTCGCGCACGTCGACCGTCGACAGGTCCTGACCGTCGTAGTAGATGACGCCGCGATCCGGCGTTTCGAAGCCGAGCATCAGCCGCATCAGGGTCGACTTGCCGGAGCCCGACCCGCCGACGAAGGCGACCATCTCGCCCGGCTCGACCTTGAGCGACACCCCCTTGAGAATCCACGGGCCGTCGTCGGTGTAGCGGAACTGGACGTTGACCAGCTCGATCCCGCCCTTCAGGGTTCCCGGGTAGGCCTTGGTTTCGTCGACCTCGGTCTCGGTGGTGATGATCGGTTTGAGCCGCTCGAAGATAGGGACGATCCTGAGCATGTTGAGCGACGCGTCCGACAGGGCGGTCATGGCGGCCAGAAAGGCGCCGTAGGCCGCCGTGAAGGCGACGAAGTCGCCGGTCGACATGGCCGCGGCACCACTCTCGGCGCCCGCCTCGCGCGCCTTGAACAGGACGAAGAAGATCGCCATCGAGGAGATCACGTTGAACGCCGAGTTGAAGACCGCCACCCCGTTCTGGATTCGGCCGATGCCGAACTCGAGCCGGCGCTGCTCGGCGAACTCCTTGGCCCAGACGCTGAAGGCGTGGTTCTCGGCGCCGGCAACGCGCAGCTTCGAGATGCCGGAGATGAACTGCAGCACCATGCCGGTGATCTTGCCCTGCAGCTGCATCTGGTCGCGTTGCAGCCGGAGCTGCATGTAATTGGCGGTGAAGCTGAACCCGACGAAGACAAAGGTCAGGAACATGGCGAGCAGCGCGAGCGGGATGCTGTACTTGAACAGCAGAAAGACGTAGAACACCGAGCTCAGGCTGCCGAGAATGGCCGACACACCGGCGCCGGCGATCAGGTCGCGGATCTTCGAGATCCCGGCGACGCGGTCCGCCAGATCACCGGCGGCGTAGTCCCGGAAGAAGGTCGACGGCAGGTCGAGCAGTCGGTCCCACATGGCGGCCTGGATCGAGTAGTCCATCCGGCCCTGGATCCGCAGCACCGCGATGCTCTGGGTGATCTTGAACGCCGCCGAGATGAACGCCGCCAGGAACAGCGCGCCGGTGAACTGCACGAGCAGGTTCTTGTCGGCCTGAGGGATCGCCGTGTCGAACAGCTTGCCGGTGAAGATCGGCGTCAGCGTCCCGAGCACACCGAGCGCGACGCCCATCATGATCAGCCACTTGACGTCGTGCTTGAGTCCGAGGGCACCTTGGCGCACCAGATCCATGGCGGTCAGCGGGCCATCCTTGAAGGGACGGTAGAACGACACCGCAAACGGATCGAGGGTTTGGGCAACGTCGTCGTCGACCGACTGCCGGGTACCGTCGATCGGATTGACGCAGACGTAGGATGCGGGACCGGTCGGCAGCAGCGCGACCGGTGTGCCGTCGACGTCGAGCTTGGCCAGGATCGGTCCGCCGTCGCGCTGCCACCAGTTGTCACGCAGCGCGATCTGGCGGACCCGGAACCGCGACGCCTTGGCGATCGCCGCGACCCGGCCGTCGAAGGTCTTCTCCCGCTCGCCTTCGGGGTGCCGGCGCACCTCGATCTTGAGCGGCTCGCCAACCAGCTTGGCGGCCTCGAAGACCGCGTCCTCCTCCTCGGTGGCGCTCGCCACGACCTGCTCGCCGGGTGCGCGCAGCACCGACGCGAGCTCCGACAGCCCCTGCTCGCGGGCGGCTGCCGAGTACTCCTCCTTGGACTTGAGGCGATTGAGCTCGTCGACCGCCAACAGACGCTTGTTGATGAACTCGCACTGGCAGACGACCCGGTGGAAGACATCGACGCCCCGCCAGAACTCGACGTCCGCCACGCGGTCGGCCGCACGGTGGCTGGTGACCACGGTTCCTGGCTCGCGGAACACCAGCGGCTCGATCCAGGTCCGCGTCGACATCGGGAACAGCGCGGTTCCGGAGGTCGCGGCCCGAACCAGGTCCTGCAGAGCCAGCACGCCGCTCATCTGCGCCTGCGGACCCGCCTGCTCCTCGAGCGTCAGCTCCTCCATGCCGATGAACAGCAGCTTGCCACTCGACAGCTGCAGCCAGACGACACCCTTGTTCGGGCACGCCTGGTGCTCCCGCGGCAGCGTCTTGGTCTCACCCGGCATGAGTGTGATCTCGTCGAGCGGCGGGTGAGAGATCTCGTCGGTCAGCCCTTCGGAGACCGACTCAACCCAGCCGTCGATCCAGGCGGCCACGGTCGGACCGAGGTGCGGCTCCGACGCCAGGCTCTCGAGGCGACGCCGGGACAGTCGGCGCAGCACGGTGTTGATCGAACCGACCGCCAGGAAGCCCGACCCGGTCTCGAACAGGTCGGGGGCGAAGCCCATCATGAGCTGGCCGTGCGACGCCGTGACGAAGTGGCTGCGGGCGCCCTTCGGTCCGCCGTCCTCGACCCGCACCGTGAAGATCTCGACCTTGCCGCTCTCGACGTACCAGACCGCGTCGGCATCGTCGAGCAGGAACGGCCGGTTGCCGGTCGCCCGCACCTCCACACCTTCACGGGCGAAAATCTCGGTGAGATCGAGCCCGGACACGTCATTCAGCGGCTCGGGCGCGGGAACCTCGTT
>JASFPU010000498.1:0-3220 GCA_050115855.1 Holophagae bacterium | reverse complement strand
TTCGGAAACTCGCGCTGGATCGCCTCCTGAAACTCGGGGGTCCGCTCGAGCTCGTCCAGGCTCCGCCAGTAGTTCATGCCCTGCTCCGGCTTCATCGGTGGCACGTGTTGCACGTGACTTGCGGGTTGATGTGATTCTCTTCGCGGAGCCGCGCGCCGAGCACCAGCTGGTCCTCCTCGGGGACCCAGTCGAGCTGCGTCACGTACTCCAGGGGCCGCAGGTGCTTCTCCGGGTTGCGGTGGCAATCGAGGCACCAGCCCATGCTGAGCGGCTCAGCCTGGTAGACCACCTCCATCGTGTCGATGCGCCCGTGGCACGACACGCATCCGATGCCCCGGCGGACGTGGGCCGAGTGGTCGAAGTAGACGTAGTCCGGCAGGTCGTGGATTTTGATCCACGGCACCGGCATGCCGGTCGCGTAGCTCTCGCGGACCGGGATCAGCTTCTCCGAGTTGGCGCGCACCTTCGAGTGGCAGTTCATGCAGGTCTGGGTCGGCGGAACCGCGGCGTGTGCGGCGACCTCGACACCGGTGTGGCAGTACCGGCAGTCCATGCCGAGCTGGCCGACGTGCAGCGCGTGGCTGTACGGCACCGGTTGGGTGGGCATGTAGCCGACGTCGGTCGCCTTGGGCGAGAACCCGAGGTAGACCAGCACGCTGGCGTAGGCCAGACCACCGACCACCGCGATCGCGACCGCCGGTCTCAACACCCAGGTCCATTTCGGGAAAGTATAGATATCTTTAGACTTGTCGCCTGCCATGAGAATGAATCCTAGCTGCGAAATTGGGTAACGTCAAGACCAGACACGAGGTACAATCCGCCTATGCTTTCTTCCCCCATCGATCTCCGCTCGGACACGGTAACACACCCCACCCCGGCAATGCGGCGCGCCATGGCCGACGCCGAGGTCGGCGACGATGTGTACGGCGAGGACCCGACCGTCAACCGCCTCGAGGACCGCGCCGCCGAGCTGCTCAACCGCCAAGCCGCGATGTTCGTGCCATCCGGCACCATGGGCAACCAGATCGCGGTCCACCTCCACACGCGCCCCGGCACCGAGGTCATCGGCGAGGCGAGCTGCCACATCTTCAACTTCGAGATGGGCGCCATGTCGTTGCTGTCCGGCGCGTTCCCGAGGCCGGTGCCGACTCGTGACGGCATTCTCTCCCCCGATCAGGTCGAGGCCGCCATCCAACCGTCGGCCGGCTACCGGACGCCGACCTCGCTGGTCGCCCTCGAGAATAGCCACAACCTCGCCGGCGGCCGAGTCACACCGCCCGAGCGCATGCGCGAGCTGACCGAGGTGGCGAAGAAACACGGTCTCCCGGTCCACCTCGATGGCGCCCGGATTTACAACTCCGCCGCCGCGCTCGGCGTGCCCGCGGCCGAGCTCGCGGCCGGCTGCGACACGATCATGTTCTGCCTGTCCAAAGGCCTCGGCGCCCCGGTCGGTTCGCTCCTCGTCGGCGACGCCGACACCATCGCCGAGGCGCGCCGGCTGCGCAAGACGTTCGGCGGCGGCATGCGCCAGGTCGGCGTGCTCGCCGCCGCGGGTCTGGTCGCGCTCGACGAGGTGCTGCCCCGGCTCGCCGACGACAACCGGCGCGCGCGACAGCTCGGCGAGCGCCTCGCCGAGGTGCCGGGCATCGCGCTCGACCCAGCCACTGTCGAGACCAACATCGTCTGCTTCGGCTTCGACGACGCGGCCCGGCTGACCGCCGCCGAGCTCGCCGATGCCCTCGCTGCCGAAGGTGTCCTGGTCCATGCGCTGGGCCGCGATTCCGTCCGCATGGTGACCCACTACCACATCACTGACGACGATGTCGTCCGGGCCGGCGATGCGGTGGCCGAAGCGATGGGCTGATCATCTCTTCGCCATTTTCGATTCTGCCCCTCGTTTCGGCGGCCGAACCGAGGGGCAGAATCGAAGTTGGAATCCGTGTTCAGGGCTTTCTCCGCCGCTCCAGCTCGTCACGGAGCTCGGGAATGTCAAGCTCCTCGGTCTCGGCGAGTCGCCAGCCCGGCTGCTCCTTGTGCCACCGCAGGGTGGCGCGGCACGGCTCGAAACGCGTGCCGAGCACCGTGCCGCCGACACCCTCCGCAGTGCCGTTGACCACGAAGGTGACTGCGACGTGAACCACGTCTCCCGCCACCTCCACCGAGTCCACCGCGAGATCGACGTCGAGCTCATCGTAGGCGTCCATCAGCGACTGGAGGTGGCCGCCGAGGCTCTCGTAGCTGCCGCCCCAGGCGTCGTTGTAGCTGCGCGAGATCTTCGGCATCACACCGACGATGGCCTCGTTCTCCACTGCGGCGACCGCCTCGGCGAGCTGGCGCTTGACCGCTTGGGCCGGGGAGAGAAAGTGACGGAGCCAGAGCGCGCCGGCGGCCGCAACGACGAGCAGGATGATGAGCTTGACGTGCTTGGGGTCCATCTCGTCACCAGGTTCGCGGCGTCCGTCCGGCCCGGCGGTCGACGGCGCCCCGGTAGAGCTCGACGTAGTGCGCCGCGGACTCCTTCCAGCTGAACCGCTCGGCCATGGCGCGCTGCTGCATGGCGGCGATGTGCTCGGGCCGGTTGTACCAGGCCCACAGCGCCCAACCGACGGTGTTGTAGATCGATGACGGCGTCAGCAGGTCGAACGCGAAACCGGTGCCCGTTCCGGTCGGCTCGTCGTAGCTCGTAACGGTGTCGGCGAGGCCCCCGGTGCGGCGAACAATGGGCAGCGTGCCGTAGCGAAGGGCGTACATCTGGGTCAGGCCGCACGGCTCGAAGACGCTCGGCACGAGAAGGAAGTCCGACCCCGCCACGATGCGGTGCGCCAGAGTCTCGTTGAAGTCGATGACCACAGCCAGGTTCGGCAGCCGCTCCGCCAGCGACGTGAGCTCCGCCTCGCACCACGCGTCGCCGGTGCCGAGGATGGCGAACTGCAGGTCGAGATCCGCGCAGATGTTGTACAGGCTGCCGTGGGTCGGCCCGCACAGCTCTCCGAAGCCCTTCTGATCGACGAGGCGCGACACCATGCCGTACAGCGGCACGCTCAGATCGACATCGAGGCCGAGCGCCTCCTGGAGCTCCTCCTTGCAGACCGCCTTGCCGTCGAGATCGCCGGCCGAAAACGCGGCGGGCAGGAGCGGATCGTCCTCCGGATTCCAGAGCTCGTAGTCGATCCCGTTGAGCACGCCGACCAGGTCCGGCGACCGGTGGCGGAGCAGCCCG
>JASFPU010000497.1:0-3222 GCA_050115855.1 Holophagae bacterium | reverse complement strand
ACAGACGTTGGGTTCAGCGGATACAGCAGGTCCGGGTAGCTGACCCAGCCCTCGTTGTCGCGCACGGCCCTGCTGTTGGCCGAGGCGAAGTCGTTGTCGTCTCCGACGATCGCCCACTCGACCCAGTACCGGCCGGCGCCGATCAGATCGGCTCGAAGTGGCAGGTGAAGTGGCGCAGCATCTTCGGCTGGCGGGTGATCCGGTGGCCCGGGATCGCATCGCGCTGCTGCCAGACGCCGTCGATGACCTCGATCAGGTAGTCGAAGTGGCTCTGGGTGTAGACCCGGCGTGGGAAGGCGAGACGGACCAACTCGAGCGGTGACGGCCGCTCGACACCATCGGCGTCGAAGTGGCCGAACATGACGCTGCCGAGCTCGACCGCGCGGACGCCGCCGGCGAGATAGAGCGCGTTGACGACGCCGATCCCCGGGTACCGCAGCGGGTCCATGTCGGGCAGCATCTGCTTGGCGTCGAGAAACACCGCGTGGCCGCCGGCCGGCCGCACCATGGGCACGCCGATGTCGGTCAGCCGGGTCACCATGTACTCGACCGTGGCGTGCCGGTAGACCTGGTAGTCGTAATCGAGCGCCTCGCCGAGGCCGACCGCGATCGCCTCGAGGTCCCGCCCGGCGAGCCCGCCGTACGTCGGGAAGCCCTCGCGGAGGATCAGGAGATTGCGGAAGCGCTCGGCCCAGTCGTCGTCGCGGCAGACCAGGAAGCCGCCGATGTTGGCCAGCCCGTCCTTCTTGCAGCTCATGGTGGCGCCGTCGGCGAGCGCGAACATCTCGCGTGCGATGTCGATTAGGGGCCGATCGGCGTAGCCGACCTCGCGCTCGCGCACGAAGTAGGCGTTCTCGGCGAAACGACAGGCGTCGATGATGAACGGGATGCCGTGCCCGGCGAGCACCTCCTTGACCGCGCGCAGGTTGGCCATGGAAACCGGCTGGCCGCCGCCGGTGTTGTTGGTCACGGTCATCATGGCGAACGGGATTTTCTCCGGGCCGTGCTCGGCGATGCACGCCTCGAGGGCATCGAGGTCCATGTTGCCCTTGAACGGCGCCTCGTGCTGGGTGTCGAAGGCCTCGGCGCACGGCAGGTTGAGCGCCACCGCACCGCGGTACTCGATGTTGGCGCGGGTGGTGTCGAAGTGGCTGTTGTTGGGCACCACGTCGCCCGGCGCCAGCACGCACTCGGCGAGAATCGCCTCGGCGGCGCGGCCCTGGTGGGTCGGCAGGATGTGCGGCATGCCCGTGATGTCGCGCACGCTCTCTTCAAACCGCTTCCACGACCGGCTGCCGGCGTAGCTCTCGTCGCCGAGCATCATCGCTGCCCACTGCTGGGTCGACATCGCGCCGGTGCCCGAGTCGGTGAGCAGGTCGATGCAGCAGTCCTCGGCGTCGAGCAGGAAGACGTTGTGGTGGGCGGCACCGAGCGCCGCGTCCCGCTCGGCGCGGCTGGTGATCTTGAGCGGCTCGGTCATCTTGATCCGGAACGGCTCGATGATGGTGTGCACGGTGGCCTCCTCGCTGCGGCGTGGACGGTGTGATCGTCGGGCCGTTCCGAGCCTACGCGGTTTCGCCGGCCGGTCAAGCGCGGCCGCGGGATGTACTGGAGTGACAGTTCGGCCGAGGGGGTGTGGCGTCATGCACCAGTCGATTCGCAGGTCCGTCCTTCTCGTGTCGGTGGCGTGCCTCGTGTCACTGGTGGCGGCGGTCGGGCCGGTCGGCGCCACGATCAAGGAGCTCGCCAACGACACCTTCTCCGGCATCGGCACCGTGGGGTGCCAGACCGGCTTCATCGAAGGTGAAGCGGCGGCGGCCAAGCTGACCGCCGATCCCGGCGACTACCCCTACACGATCGAGAAGGTGCGGATGCTGATCTGCCCGGGCTCGACGTCGGGCTTCGTCGTCCTGAGAATCTCCGAGGACAACTCCGGTACGGTCCAGCCCGGGCCGGTGCTGTACGAGGAGTTCGTCCAGGTCACCGGCTCCAACGACGCCCTCAACGAGCTCGACCTGTCGGCCAGCAACATCATCATTTCGAGCGGTGCGGTCCGGGTCGAGCTCGAGTGGTTCCAAGACGGACCGCCCGGGGTGGCGAACGACCTCGACGGCGTCATTCCCCACGTCAACTACATCTACGCTTCGCTCGGCCCGACGCTGTTTCAGTGGTTCTACGCCGAGGACCTGGGAGTGCCCGGCGATTGGATCATCCGGCTCGAGATCGACACCGGAGCCGATCCACCGATCTTCGCCGACGGCTTCGAGTCGGGCGACACCGGCGCCTGGTCCGCGATCTCCCCCTGACCCTGCCGACCGAGGGCTGATGGATGTGATCGACGACCAACCGCGCAACACGGGTTGAGCTATGCTCACGTCTCGGTCCGTCCGGCGGACCTGCAAAGGAGCAGTCATGCGGATCGGCTCGCGCAAACCGCGGCGACGCCTGCGCGTCGTCGGGGTCCTCGTGGTAGCAGGCGCGCTCGGCGTGGTCGTCTGGCTCGCGTTGAGGGTCGGTCCCGAACCGATGATCACCCTCGACACGGATCGACCCGCGGTCGGCCGTGCGACGGTGGTGTCGGCCAGGTTTCTCGAGCCCGAGGACGGCCTGACCGACGTCCGGCTCGATCTCGTGCAGGGCGACCGGGTCGAGACGCTCGACTCGGCGAGCTTCGCCGCCGGCTCGCCGGTGCCGTGGTTCGGTGAACGCGGAACGCCCGAGACCGTGCTCGAGGCAACCGTCGGGCTCGACGCTCAGCCGTGGCTCGCCGAGGGCGAGGTCACCGTTCGGGCGACCGCTCTGCGGACGACCGGCTTCCTCCGGCCGGCCCGGACGGTGGTGGAGCAGGTCCGGCTGCCGGTCAGGCTCCGACCGCCGCGGCTCGAGGTGCTGTCGTCCCAGCACTACGGCCGCCAGGGTGGCGCCGGCGCGGTGCGCTACCGGGTCGGCGACACCGCTGTGCGGTCCGGCGTGCGCGCCGGCGAGCACGAGTCGACGGGCTCCCCGATGCCCGACGGCGGCGCGGGTGAGCGCTTCGTCCTGTACGCCCTGCCGTGGAACGTCGACGACCCGAGCGAGATCCGCCTGTTCGCCGAGGACGACGCCGGCAACCGCGTCGAGCAGCCGTTCCTCGACCTCTTCAAGCGCCGGCCGCCGAGCACGGACCGGATCACGATCACCGACGCCTTTCTGGCCCGCGTCGTGCCGCCGATCGCCGACCGT
>JASFPU010000496.1:0-3224 GCA_050115855.1 Holophagae bacterium | reverse complement strand
GCTGGCTCACAACATCATCGACTACGAGCAGGCGGTCGACGCCTCGCTCGAACCCGACGACCTGTCGCTCAAGCTACGCAAGATGTTCCCGTCCATCGAGGAACGGTTCAGGGAGGGTGAGATGGCACCGTCACCAGCCGACTTTTCCGAGATCACCGGGCTGCTGGAGACCAAGAAGCTGTACGAGGAGGCCGAGGAGATCCACCGGGCCAAGCTGGCCGAGCGGGATCAGGTGATCGCCGACCTCGAGCGCGAGATCTCCGAGCTGCGCATCAAGGTCGAGCAGTCGGCGGGTGGCTCAGAGGAGCTCCAGCACGAGCTCGAACTGGCGCGCGCCGAGGTTGCCCGGACCCGAGAGGAGTCCCAGGCCAAGATCAACTCTCTCAACGAGCGCATCCGCGATCTCAACCAGCAGCTCTCCGGCAACGGCAAAGGCTTCTTCAAGCGCTGACCGGTTTGACGGGGCGCGACATCGCCGTCGTGCGCCGACCCGCGGACCTGTCGAGAATCATCGGGCCACGAACCCTGTTGTGTGTCGGAGAATCACCGCGGTCGAGCCTCGGTACGGTCGGTTGAACGTCGGTCGGCGACCGAGCCTGGCCCGAGTCGCGGGGCCGACACGTCGGAGCGCACTCGCACGACCGCACGACGGAGGCACGACCTCCGGTACGATGACCGGGAGCCGACGACGGCCAGGGAGACGGCCATGACCGAGCCCACGACCGATCTGATGAACGATCTGCGCACCCTGCTCGCCCAGGGCGAGGAGGAGGCGCTGCAGATCTTCCTGGGCCTGGTCCGGCCACAAGATGTGGCGGACTGGCTCGAGCTGCTGTCGACCGACGATCGGCAGAAAGTCCTCCAGGCGCTCGACCACGATGCAGCCGGAACGGTCCTCAACGACACGACGGCGTCGATCCGGGCGGAGCTGGTCGAGGACCTGGGCCCGGACCGGCTCGCGCGCATCGCCGAGGCGCTGCCGGCTGACGACGCGGCGGACCTCATCGGCGAGCTCGCCACTGCCGAGTCGGAGGCCGTGCTGCAACACGTGTCCGACACCGACGAGGCGGTGCTCCGGGGTCTGCTGGCCTATCCGGAAGACACCGCCGGCGGCATCATGACGCCCGACGTCGTCGCCCTCACACCGGACACCACGGTCGACGTCGCGATCGGCCACCTGCGGTCGGCGCGACCCGAAACCGTGATCGCCTCGCTCTACGTCGTCGACGCCGACCGTCACCTGCTCGGCTTCGTGCGGCTCCGGCGGCTGGTCACCGCACGACCCGACGCGACGCTCGGTGACATCATGTCCGACGACGTCATCTCGGTTCCTGTGGCGGCCGATCAGGAGGATGTCGCAGCCCTGGTCGAGAAGTTCGACTTCATTGCCGTGCCGGTGGTCGACGCCAAGAACCGGCTGCTCGGCGCGGTGACCTTCGACGACGTCATCGATGTCATCGCCGAGGAGGCGACCGAGGACATCTACAAGATGGCCGGTTCGTCGGTCGCCGAGGAGGAGTCGGAGTCGATTCTCCACATCGCCCGGTACCGGCTGCCGTGGCTGCTCATCTGCCTCGCCGGAACCCAGCTGTCGACCGGGGTGCTGCAGCTCGCCAAGGGACGCGTCAGCATGTACGAGCAGATGTCGGTGTTCACCGCGGCGATCATGGCGATGGCCGGCAACACATCCCTCCAGTCCGCCACGACCACGGTGCGCCGGTTGGCGGTCGACACGCTCCCGCGCAGCAGGTTCGGGCAGCACGTCCGGCGCGAGATCTCGGTCGCTCTGCTGATGGGTCTGGTCTGCGGCACCGTCGCGGCCGGGATCGGGACCGTGTTCGGCCACGACCCGATGATCGGCGTCGCTCTCGGCACCGCGATGGCGCTCGCGATGTCGGCCGCGAGCCTGTTCGGATCGGGCATGCCGTTGGTCCTCGAGGTCGTGGGAGTCGATCCCGCCGTCGCCTCGGGTCCACTGGTGTCGACCATCAACGACAGCCTCGCGCTCGCACTGTACTTTTCCGTCGCCACCGCGATCCTCTACCTGATCGCCTGACGCCGAGCTCCGGCTTCGAGAGGTTCGCCCGTCCGAACGGTGCCGGTGTCTACGCCGCTCCGGCCGCACTCGATCGTACGGCAACGGCAGCCGACTCGGGGGCCGGTCAGATCGCGGCCGGATGACCGAACAGAAAGCCCTGCTGCAGCATGACGCCAAGCCCCATCAGCGTCTGCATCTCATCCTCGCGTTCCACACCTTCCGCGATCACCACCGAACGGCTGGTTCCGGCAAAGCTCGTGATGGCGGACACGAGGTTGCGCTTGATCGGCTCGCTCGGCAGACCACGGACCAGCATCTGGCTGAGCTTGATGAAATCGGGTTCGAGCTCGGCGAGCACGTGGAGCGCGCTGTAGCCGGTCCCCATATCGTCGACGGCGATTCGGAAACCGACCCGTCGAAGCTCGGCGACACGGTCCTTGAGCGCCGCCTGGCTCTCGGCGTAGGTTCGTTCCGTGATCTCGAGCACGCACCGGTCCGCCGACAGCACCGAGCGTTCGACGAGATCGGCAAGGCTGACGCCGAGCGAGTCGAAGTGTTCGAGCCCGTGATTGGAGAGATTGACGAACAGGGTCGCCCGAGCGGGCAGATTGGCCGCACGCTCCAACGCCAGATCGACGCACAGCTGCTCCACCTCGCCCAGAATCCCCGACCGCTCGGCGAAGCCGAAGAAGTTCTCGGCCGGTGCCAGGTAGCTGCCGGTCGGTCCGCGGGTCAGAGCTTCGAAGCCGAAGATCTCCCTCTCGGGGAGGCTGACGATCGGTTGGAAGAGCGTGACCAGCGACCGGTCCCGCAGCGCTCGACGGGCCTCGACCAGCCGTGCTTCGTCGAGCACCTGGCCCCGCTTGTGGAAGTCCTGGCGCGCCTCCAGGATGCCAGCGTAGATCGCCCGCTCGGTCCGCTCCGCGGGCCGGCGGGTGATCATGCCTCGGCCGAGCTGCAGGGCCATCAGGCTCGTGTCTCCGGTGTCGTCTTCGGCGATCGAGATGCCCCGGGCCAGAACCTCGTACAGCTGCCCGGCCTCGCTCCGCTCGGCGAGAAACATGATGAACACATCGCTGCGCACCGCCTCCTGGCACAGGATCACGTCGGAGTGAACCGACGAGCTCAAGACATCGGCGAGATATCGGGCCACGCTGCACAACATCGCGTCGAAGCGCTCCCAACC
>JASFPU010000495.1:0-3236 GCA_050115855.1 Holophagae bacterium | reverse complement strand
GCCTGCAACCTCGACGCGGTTCGCGATGACCTCGAGGAAGTGGTCGGCGCTCTCAGGGCTGATCCGACGCACGGACGCAAATCGCCAGGGTGAGCTCGGCTCGACGAGGCGCTGGCGGTCGAACAGCGCGTAGATCAGCCTCACTCCCTTCGGCACGCGATCGGGCAGCCGACGTCCCGGTCCGAAGAGACTGACGATTTGACCGGAGCGCTCCCAGTCGACATCGACGGCGAAGAACACCGGCAAGCTTTCCCTGCCCGGGGTGTCGGCGACGAAGTTGTTGGTTGCCCCGACGTACAGCTCGCTCCGACCGTCCCGGTCCCGATCCCCGATCAAAACGTTGGCCGGAAGGCCGGGATGCAGCACCCTGAGCAGCTCGTGACCGGTCGCGTCGAACACGCGCACCGTCCCGGGGTAGTACGGACTCGAGATCTGCACGACGACGATCTCGGGGCGGCCATCCCCATCGAGATCGCCGCACACAACGTCGCGCGGCATGAAGGTGCCGAACGTCCGCCCGTCGTAGTCCATCTCGAGGTGGAGGTTCCAGGCGTCGACGAGCTCAAGCCCACCGTCCGGGCGCCGATGGTAGATCTCGAGCTGATGCTCGACGGATGGATCGCTGATCGCGAACACCACATCTGTTCGGCGATCACCGTTCAGATCCGCTAAAGCAAAGTGTCTGTTGCGAAAGAAGTTGGCGTTCTTGTCGTTCAACTCCGTTCCCGATGTCATGGTTCGGAGGCGACGACGGTAGCCGTCAAGAATCGTGTAGACGGTTCCGTTGTCGGTGGACTCTGCGGTCACCAACAGCGTATTGGCAATGTCATCTCGAGTTGGATCGCCGCGACTTGCGACCCAGCTCGAGGCGACGGCGACGAGCACGGCTGCCGCGGCAACGGAGCCGAGCACGACGGCTGCCGCCCTCAGGTGGCGCCGGCCCGGCCGCCAGGTGAAACGTTGCTCATCGAGAGCCCGGAAGACCTGTGCGGCGGCCGGACGAACTCGCGGGTCCGGATCGAGCATCGAGGCGAGGAGCCGATCGAGCCAGCTGGGCGCGTCGCGCCGGACCTTCCGCAGTCGGTCGGCTCGGCCCTTCTGGCGCGCCATCAAGGTATCCACTGCAGTTGTCTTGGCCAGCGGCACCTTGCCGGTCAGACCCTGGAAGAGCGTCAGACCGAGCGCATAGATGTCCGACGCCGCGACAAGCTCGGCGCCGCGAGCCATCTCGGGCGCCATGTAGGTCGGCGTGCCCACCACCATGCGGCTCTCGGTGATCGTCGCCCCGGGTGCGACGGGCCGGGCGAGCCCCATGTCGCACAGCTTTGCGACGCCGCTCGGGTCGATCACGATGTTGCCCGGCTTGACGTCTCGGTGGACGACCCCCTGGCCGTGCAGATGAGCGAGAGCGTCCGCGATCTGACGCCCGATGCGGACGACATCTTCGACCGCGAGCAAACCCCGCGTCGAGAGCACATCTCGCAGGCTCGGCCCGTCGACAAGCTCCATGGTGAGAAAGAAACGATCGTGGATCTCGTGAAGTTCGTGAATCGATACCAGATTCGGGTGTCCCGACCGGGAGGAGCGGATTTCCCGCCGCAACCGTTCGCGGTTGGCCGGATCTCGCATGGAGGCGTCGAGGATCTTGACTGCCACCCGGTCGCCGACCCGGATGTCCAGTGCCGACCAGACCACACCGGAGGCGCCGCAACCGAGCTTCTGCCGCAGCACGAAACGCCCGGCCAGTGTGTCGCCCGGGGCGAGGTCAGCACCCCCAGATGCTCCCGACCGCCCGGAAACGGCCGCGTCTGTTGAATCCCCGTCATATCTCACAGAGGTCAGACTATGCCAGCTCCGATCGGTGATTCAACTCTCGTCAGTACGTCATCTGAACGGCTACGGCCGCGAACTCCACGCGATCGCCGACCGTGATGCGCAGCATCTCGGTGCGCGGCACGGCGGTCACCGGGCAGCTCCCGTTCATGGCCCGCTGGAGACATTCGCGGGCCAGCCGCGGGCTGTTGTTCTCCGCCGACAGATGGAGCCCGACCACTCCCTTGAGCTCGGAGCAACGCAGCCGGTCGAGCGCCTCCTCGGTCTGGTGGTTGCCGAGGTGGCCGAGGCGCGAGGCGATGCGCTGCTTGAGGTGCCACGGGTACGGTCCGTGGCGCAACATGTCGGCATCGTGGTTGGTCTCGATGAGCAGCAGGTCGCAGCCGGCCAACCGCTCGGCGAGGAGGGTCGTAAAGTGGCCGGTGTCGGTGCACAGCGCGACCCTCCGTTGTCCGTCATCGATGACGTAGGCCACGGGCTCGGCCGCGTCGTGGCTGGTGGCGACCGGACGAATCCGCAACCCGCCCACGGGATGGTCGCGTCCCGAGGACAGCTCGCCGCCCGCGCGGGTTCGCACCGGCAGCTTCGACCACGTCCCACGGGTCGTCCAGACCGGCGCCGGGTGGTGGCGACGGAGAAACACCTCGAGACCGCGGATGTGATCCGAATGCTCGTGGGTCAGGAAGATCGCGTCGATCTGGTCCGGACGGCAGTCGAACGCGGCCAGACGCTTTGCCACCTGCAACGCCGACACGCCGACGTCGATCAGTACCGAGGTGTCGCCCGATCGGATCAAGGCCGCGTTGCCCGACGAGCCCGACGCGAGAACCACGACCTCCATGTCAACGACCGGTCGACCCGAATCCACCGGCCCCGCGGCCGGTGAGCGCCACCGATTCGGCTTCGACGAACCGCGCCTGCGGAGCCGGCGCCACCACGAGCTGGGCGACGCGGTCGCCGCGTTCGATCATCACCGGTCGGTCACCCAGGTTGACGACCAGGACCTTGAGCTCGCCTCGATAGTCGCTGTCGATCGTACCGGGCGCGTTGACCACGGTCACGCCGTACCGGATGGCGAGCCCGGACCTCGCCCGCACCTGGCCCTCCCAACCCGTCGGAATCTCGAGCACCAGCCCGGTCGGGACCGCTGCGCGTTCGCCCGGAGCGAGCACCAACGTCTCATCGACCGCGGCGCACACGTCCGCGCCCGCCGCACCGTCCGTGGCGTAGTGCGGCAGCTCGAGGCCCTCGGCGTGAGGGAGACGCTGGATGGGGATCGTCGGGACGTCGGTCACGGGTGTGATCATACCTCTCCCGATCCCGATCCCGATCCCGATACCGATACCGATACCGATACCGATACCGACGAACGATACGGCATTCCGGTAGGCCCGTCCGGCCCT
>JASFPU010000494.1:0-3239 GCA_050115855.1 Holophagae bacterium | reverse complement strand
TCGAAAATCCCTCGGCCTCCTCGAACGGGCTGAGGTCCTTACGCTGGAGGTTCTCGATGAGCGCGACTTCGAGGGCTGCACGATCGTCGAGCTCGAGCTCGATGCAGGGAACTTCCTCGAGGCCGGCACGAAGGGCGGCGTGGAAACGCCGTTCGCCGGAGATCAGCTCGTAGCCTCCCCCATCGCTGCGCTCGCGGACGATCAGGGGTTCGAGGACGCCGTGGCGGCGGATGCTGGACACCAGGTCGTCGAGCGCGCCGAGGCTGGTTCGGGGCTGGTCGCGATTGGACGTGATGCGGGTGACCGGCACCATGAGGCCGAAATCGGAGGGTGACCGCGGGTTGACCAACTCGTCGACGTAGTGACGGTCGTGGCGCATGCGGCGGCGCGGCGGCAGGCCGACGTTCTTACGATTCGCGTCCGACACGCTCGACGACCTCCTCACAGAGTCGGTAGTACTCGTAGGCCCCGCTCGAGTCCGGGGCGTGGTCGAAGATGCTGCAGCGGTGGGCCGGAGACTCCTCGAGCCGGACTGATTTGGTGATCACCGTGTCGAACACGAGGTCGCCGAAAACACCGCGGATCTCCTCGCTGACCTGGCGGGACAGGATGGTTCGACGATCGAACATGGTGACCAGGACGCCGAGAATCCGGAGCCCGGTGTTGGGCCGGGCCTTGATTTTGTCGATGGTGTCGAGCAGGTCGTCGGTGCCTTCGAGCGCGAAGTAGGACGACTGGATCGGGACGATGACGTGGGTCGCGGCGACGAGCGCGTTGACGGTCGTCAGGCCGAGTGTCGGCGGAGTGTCGATGATGATCGCCTGGAAGCGGTCGCCCACCTGGTCGATCTGGTCCTTGAGACGGTAGGGTGCGTCCAACTCCCCCACCATTGACACCTCGAGCTTGGCCATCGCGATCCTGGAGGGGGCGACCCAGAGCCGGTCCTGGGGGCTCTTGATGATGACGCTGTCGATGCTGGCGCGTCCGGTCATGACGTCGAACATGTTGCCGTCGATCTGGTGGAGGTCGGTGTGGGACATCGTCGAGTTCGCCTGGGGATCGACATCGATGAGCAGCGTGTCGAACCCCTTCTGTGCCAGGCCGGCGGCGAGATTGACGGCGGTCGTGGTCTTTCCGACCCCGCCTTTTTGGTTGGCGATGGCAACGATCATCGGCGGCGTGTGCCTCCAGTCGACTGGTGCGGTCATCATAGGGGCGCGAAACCTAGGGTGTCAATCGGTGCGACGTGGCCGTCGGGAGCGCGCGCGACCGGCGTCACATCTCGTAATCGCCCATGTCCTCTGGTCGGAGCTCTTCGAGCATGGCTTTGAGTGCCTCTTCCTGGCTGACCTCGGCGACGACGGCCCGGGCGAGCACGTTGGGATCGACGTACACGCCGGCCTCGAGACGGAGCGCGAGTGCGATCGCGTCCGACGGCCGCGCGTCGATCTCGTGGTGTTCGCCGCCGGGCCCGTTGACGTGGAGCGAGGCGTGGAACACGGACTCGTCGAGGCTGTGGATGACGATCCGATCGAGGCTGCAGCCCAGATCGCGCAGGATGGAACCCATCAAGTCGTGGGTCATCGGACGTGGGCTCGCCACGCCCTCCAGCTTGATCGCGATGGCGTTCGCCTCGCAGACACCGATCCAGATCGGCAGGTAGGCGTTGTCGTCCGGTTTGGCGAGGATCACCACCGGACTGTTGGTCGACGGATCGACCACCAGCGCCCTGATCGTTACCTGAACGGGCTCGGTCGATTCGGCATCAGTCACGAAACCAATGTGTCGGGGTTCGCGAGAGATGTCAAGCGCGCGGTCGGGCGGTTCAGTCGTTCGCCGCTACGGGGAGGCGAACCGCGCCGCGGACGATCCGGCCGGACAGCGAGTGGGCGCCGGCGCGGGTGATCTCGACGTCGACCACGTCGCCGACAGCTTCACGGCCGAGCTTCGGGAAGTTGACCACCCGGTTGTCCTCTCCCCTGCCCTGCCAGTGACCGGCGTCGCGCCGACTGTCGCCGTCGATCAGCACCTGCACTGTGCTGCCGATCAGCTTTTCGTGCAGCTCGAGCGTGATCCGATCGGTGGTGGCGAACAGCCTCTGCAGGCGCACGCTGACGACCTCGGGATCGATCCGCGGCTCGTACCTGGCTGCGGGCGTGCCCGGGCGAGGCGAGAATCCGAAGGCGAAGACCTGCCCGAATCGAACCTCCTCGAGGATCGCCATGGTGGCGTCGAAGTCGGCGTCCGTTTCGCCTGGAAATCCGACGATGATGTCGGTGGAGAGATTGATGTCGGGCACTGCGGTACGGATTCGATCGACCAGATCGAGGTACTCCTGACGGGTGTAGCGGCGGTGCATGCGCGCAAGCACGGCGTCGGAACCCGACTGGATCGGCAGGTGAAGGTAACGGAACACCCGCTGGTGGCGGGCCAGCACGTCGATCAGGGACGGCTCGAAGTGACGGGGATGAGAGGTGATGAACCGGACGCGCAGCAGACCGTCGATCCCGGCAACGGCGTCGAGCAGGGTCGCGAAGTCGGCGCCGGTGTCGGGACAGCGGTAGGCATTGATGGTCTGGCCGAGCAGCTCGACCTCGCGGATGCCGGACGCGGCCAGGGAGCCGACCTCGTGGAGAACGTCGTCGAGCGGGCGGCTGATCTCGCGCCCCCGAGTGTAGGGCACGATACAAAAGGTGCAGAACTCGTTGCAGCCCTCGATGACCGTCACCATGCCCCGGGTGGTGCTGGTTCGGAAGATGCCGTTGACGTTGTGCTCGGTCTGAGGATCGAAGCCGACCACGACGGGACGGTCGCCGCGGTTCACGGCGCGCAGCGTCTCCTCGATCCGATGATTCTGACCTGGGCCGATGACGAATCCGACCGACGTCGAGCGATCGAGGAGCCTCTCCCCTTCCTGCTCGGCGACGCAGCCGCAAATGCCGACGATCCCGTACGGGTTGGTCGTGGCGAGTGCGCCGATCCGGCTGAGCAGCTTGCGCACCGGTTTGTCGCGCACCGAGCAGGTGTTGAGGACGACCAGGTCGGCGTGCTCCGCGCCGGCCGCGGGTGTCAGGCCGAACCGCCGCAGCTGCCCCTCGATGATCTCGCTGTCATGGCGATTCATCTGGCAGCCCCAGGTTTCCACGAAGTAGGTCTTCATCATGAGATTGAAATTCGCTCGCAGATCTTCCGCTCGGAACGCCGATCATACAGAGACTGCTGAGAGCTCGCAATCAGCG
>JASFPU010000493.1:0-3240 GCA_050115855.1 Holophagae bacterium | reverse complement strand
CGTGGGCGTGTCGGGCGACACGGCGGACGCGGTCATGGCGGTCGGCTGGCGCGACCTTCCGGGAGCCGCGGCCCGCGCCGAGGCTCTCGAGAGCGCGCGGACTTCGAGCAGCTTCCGGAGCCTGGCTCTGGCGTTCAAGCGGGTCCGCAACATCACCGACGGTCAGGCGGAAGAGGGTGTCGACCCGAACCTGTTCGAGCATCCCGAAGAACGGGAGCTCTACGAGTCAACGTCGCGCTTCGCGTCCGCGCTGGACCGCGTACTGCCGGAGCACGATGTGGTGGCGGCCTTCGCGGCGATGGAGCCGCTGGCGGACGTGTTGGAACGGTTTTTCGTGGCCGTGCTGGTGATGTGCGACGACGAGGAGCTGCGGAAGAACCGAATCTCTCTCTTGAAGAACCTTGGACGACACTTTCTGCAGCTCGCGGATCTGTCGAGGCTGCAGGTTGAAGGAGGCGAACAGTGAACGACGCAAAGTATGTGTACTCGTTCGGAGGCGGAACGGCCGACGGCACCAAAGAGATGAAGAACCTGCTCGGTGGCAAGGGTGCCAACCTGGCTGAGATGGCGAGCCTCGGCATTCCGGTGCCGGCGGGGTTCACGCTCACCACCGAGGTCTGCACCTACTACTACGACCACGAGCGCAGCTATCCGCCCACCCTGGAGGCTGAGGTGGAGGCCGCCCTCGCCAAGGTTGAGGAGGTCATGGGCTCCAGGTTCGGCGATGCGGACGATCCGCTGCTGGTCTCGGTCCGATCGGGAGCACGGTCCTCCATGCCGGGCATGATGGAGACCGTCCTCAATGTGGGGCTGTGCTCGGCCACGATTCCGGGCCTGATCGCGAAGACCGACAACCCGCGCTTCGTGTGGGACGCCTACCGGCGGCTGATCATGATGTACTCGGACGTGGTCATGGAAAAGGCCGCCGGCATCGAGCCGGACGAGGGCCAGGGCATCCGCCAGCAGCTCGACCGGATGCTCGAGGACCTCAAGCGGAGCAATGGCTACGCCTCGGATGCCGACATTCCGGCCAGCGAACTCGAGGACCTGGCCGGCCGGTTCAAGGCCAAGGTCAAGGAGGTCCTGGGCAGCGAGTTTCCGGACGATCCGAAGCAGCAGTTGTGGGGCGGCATCGGAGCGGTCTTCGCGTCGTGGAACGGCCGCCGCGCGGTCTCCTACCGCCGCATCGAGGGCATCCCAGACGAATGGGGCACAGCGGTCAACGTCCAAGCCATGGTCTTCGGCAACATGGGTGAGGACTCGGCCACCGGCGTGGCGTTCACCCGCAATCCCGCCACCGGCGATAACAAGTTCTACGGCGAGTGGCTGGTCAATGCCCAGGGCGAGGACGTGGTGGCGGGGACGCGCACCCCGAACCCCCTCAACGAGGACACGAAGAACGAGCAGAACCAGCACCTGCCGTCTCTCCAGGTGGCCATGCCCGAGGTCTACGAGCAGCTCCACCAGATCCGGAACCAGCTCGAGAAGCACTACCAGGACATGCAGGACATCGAGTTCACCATTCAGGGCGGCCGGCTGTGGATGTTACAGACGCGGGTGGGCAAACGCACCGGCACCGCGGCCCTGAACATGGCCATGGACATGCTCTCCGAATCTCTCATCGACCGTGAGACAGCGGTGATGCGAGTCAAGCCCGGGCAGCTCGACGAGCTCCTCCACCCCATCGTGGACCCTGCTGCCGAGAAGGATGCCGAGCCGATCGCCAAGGGTCTGCCGGCGGGTCCCGGCGGCGCATCGGGCCAGATCGTTTTCTCGGCTGCGGAGGCCGTCAAGTGGACCAAGGCCGGCAAGCAGGTCCTTCTGGTCCGCGAGGAGACCAACCCCGAGGACGTGGAGGGTATGCGCGCGGCCATCGGCATCCTCACCGGCCGCGGCGGCATGACCTCGCACGCAGCGCTGGTGGCCCGCGGCTGGGGCAAGTGCTGCATCGTCGGAGCCGGCGCGCTCGAGATCGACGTGGTGAAGAAGACCATCGAGGTGGGTGACACGGTGCTTCACGAGGGCGACGTGCTGACGCTCAACGGTACGCGCGGCCTCGTGTACGTGGGCGAGCTGCCGATGATCGACGCCACCGAGAACCCCCGTTTCGTGGACTTCATGGCCATTGCCGACGAAATTCGAGTGCTCAAGGTGCGGACGAATGCCGACACGCCAGACGACGCCCGAACGGCGATCGAGTTCGGCGCCGAGGGCATCGGCCTGTTTCGGACCGAGCACATGTTCTACGGCACCGGCTCTGAAGAGCCCCTTTTCATCCTTCGCAAGATGATCATGTCGGACACGGAGTCCGAGCGCCGCAAGGTCCTCGACGAGCTCTTCCCGTTCGTCAAGCGCGACATGAAGGCGACCATGGAGGTGACGGGCTCACGGCCGGTGACGATCCGGCTCCTCGATCCGCCGTTGCACGAGTTCGTGCCGCAGGGCACCGAGGAGCGGGGCAAGCTCGCCGAGGCGCTGGGCATCTCGGTCGACGAGCTCGCGCGCCGCTCCGAGGAGCTGCACGAGATGAACCCGATGATGGGCCACCGAGGTGTGCGTCTCGGCGTCACCTTTCCCGAGATCACGGAAATGCAGATCCGCGCCATCCTCGAGGCTGCCATCGAGCTGCGGCAGGCCGGCAAGATGTGCTTCCCCGAGATCATGGTGCCGGTGACCGGCATGAAGACCGAGCTCGACGATCAGCTCGAGATCGCGAAGCGCGTCGACGCCGAGGTCCGCGAGAAGTACGGCGTCGACGAGATCGAGCACCTCTACGGCACGATGATCGAGATTCCCCGAGCGGCTCTGACGGCTGACGAGATCGCTGAGACGGCGCAGTTCTTCAGCTTCGGCACCAATGACCTGACGCAGATGACCTTCGGCTTTTCGCGCGACGACATCGGTGGGTTCCTGCCGGACTACCTCGACCGCAACATCCTGTCGGTGGACCCGTTCCAGGTCCTCGATCGCGCCTCGGTGGGGGCGCTGGTGCAGATGGGCATCGAGAAGGGCCGCAGCACCCGCCCGGATCTCAAGGTGGGCATTTGCGGCGAACACGGCGGCGAGCCCAGCTCGGTGGAGTTCTGCCACATGGTGGGCATGGATTACGTCAGCTGCTCGCCGTTCCGGGTGCCGATCGCGCGCCTCGCAGCCGCGCAGGCTCAGATCACCTACCCGCGGACCTGATTCCGGTCCCCCGGCCTGTCAACCGACCCCGCGCTCCATCGGGAGCGCGGGTTT
>JASFPU010000492.1:0-3240 GCA_050115855.1 Holophagae bacterium | reverse complement strand
TCCTGATCCTGTCGCTGCCCCTGTCCGCTGCCGCTGCCGCCGCCGCTGATCGCTGCCACTGCCGCTGCCACTGCCGCTGCCACGGTCACCGGTGCCGCGTCACACCGATCCTCGGGCACAGGTCGTCGAGCGGACAGGTCGAGCACCTCGGCGAGGTCGGGTGGCACTGGTTCTGTCCGAACGTGACCAGCAGGTCGTTGATGTCGATCCAGAGGTCGGTGGGCAGGGCTCTCTGGAGCGCTCGCTCGGTGGCCTCCGGGGTCGGGGTCGACACCAGCCCGAGCCGGTTCGAGATCCGGTGGACGTGCGTGTCGACGCAGATCGCCGGAATGCCGAAGCCGAGCCCGAGCACCAGGTTCGCCGTCTTGCGGCCGACTCCGGGCAGCTCGAGCAGCGCCGACTCGTTCGGCGGCACCTCGCCGCCGTGGCACTCGACCAGAATTCGGCCGATGCGGCGCAGCTGGCCGGCCTTGGTCCGGTAGAACCCGGCCGGGTAGATGGTGTCCGCGATCCGATCCTCGGCAAGCGCGGCGAGCGTGTCGGGCGTGTCGGCGAGGTCGAACAGCCGTCGGCTTGCCTCGTGGGTGACCTCGTCCTTTGTCCGCAACGAGATCACGCACGAGACCAGCAGGTGGAATGGCGACCTCGTGGCGTCCTGAATCTCGGTCAGCGTGGTGGCCCGACAGCTGTCGCGATACTTCCTGAGCCGGTCCTCGAGATCGCGAATCCGGGTCTCGGACCACGAATCATCGGCTGAGGTCGCACCACGCTTCGGCATCGGTCGATCTTCGCTGGGAGACGGAGTTCGGTCAAGTATCGAAACTGTGTTGCAGTCGCATTGACCGTCGCGCGCGGGGCCTGCTACCGTTGGCCGGCGTCGGTCGTCAATCTCGAGAAACGTACAGCGGCACGGCGCCCGACTGGAGGTTCCATGGCCCCGAACGGTAGTCACGTCTTCACCTCGGAATCGGTCACCGAGGGGCACCCCGACAAGATCGCCGACCAGATCTCCGACGCCGTTCTCGACGCCGTGCTCGAGGGCGACCCCAAGGGCCGGGTCGCCTGCGAGACGATGGTGACCACGGGGCTGGCGTTCATCGCCGGTGAGATCACCACCGAGACCTACGTCGAGTTTCCACACCTCGTGCGCGAGACCATCCGCGACATCGGCTACACCCGAGCCAAGTTCGGTTTCGACAACGAGACCTGCGCCGTGATCTCGTCCATCGACCCGCAGAGCGGCGACATCGCCATGGGCGTCGACACCGGGGGCGCCGGCGACCAGGGGCTCATGTTCGGCTACGCCTCGGACGAAACCGACGCGCTCATGCCGACCCCGATTCTGTTCGCCCACCGCCTGACACAGAGGCTGAGTACAGTGCGCCGCTCCGGCGAGCTCGACTGGCTCCGACCCGACGGCAAGAGTCAGGTGTCGATCGAGTACGACGGACCGACGCCGACGCGCATCGACGCGGTGGTGGTGTCGTGTCAGCACGCCGAGGAGATCTCGGTCGACCAGCTCCGTCCGCAGATCATCGAGCGTGTCATCCGGCCCACGATGCCGGCCGAGATGCTCGACGATCGAACCCGGTTCTTCGTCAACCCGACCGGCAAGTTCGTCGTCGGCGGTCCGCAGGCCGACTGCGGTCTCACCGGCCGGAAGATCATCGTCGACACCTACGGCGGGGTCGGATCGCACGGCGGCGGCGCGTTCTCCGGCAAGGACCCCTCCAAGGTCGACCGGTCGGCGTCGTACATGGCGCGGCACGTCGCCAAGAACATCGTCGCCGCCGGGATCGCCCGACGCGTCGAGGTGCAGCTCGCTTATGCGATCGGCGTCGTCGATCCGGTGTCGGTCATGGTCGACACGTTCGGTACGTCCGAGATTCCGGACGCGGCGATCACGACCGCGATTCGTGACGTCTTCGACCTCACACCGCGCGGGATCATCGACTACCTCGATCTACTGCGACCGATCTACAAGAAGACTGCGGCGTTTGGCCACTTCGGACGCGACGACCCCGATTTCACCTGGGAGGCCACCAACCGGGTCGATGATCTCCGCTCGGCATGCGGGGTCTGAACCCGGACCGCGGCGGCTGGCACGGCCCGTGCATCGGTACGACCCGAATCGATGGATAGCCGGCGCGGGCGGTTGGGGCCCGACGCCGTTGGGTGGATGACGACAGGATGGCGCGACTTGAACGCATCTTCGGCACGCCGGGCTCGTTGCAGCGGCACTACGCCACCGCGACGGCGATCTTCCTGGTGCTCGTGCTCGGCATCATTCTGCTGTTCGGTCATCTGATCTCCCGTTCCCTGTCCCGCCGGTACCTCGAGGACCTGTTGGTCAGCGGTCGCGAGGACGCCAAGCGGGTCGCCGACGAGATCGACGACGAGGAGCTGCTCGATCTGGAGGTGCTGGAGAAACGCCGCGAGCAGCTGTTCAAGAGCCTGGAGGGGATGCCCCAGCGACGGATCTACGAGTCGATCGTGGTCACCGACCGCGAGGGCCGGGTCGTGTACCGATCGGAGTTCCGGTCCCTGGAGGACCTGCCGGAGAGCCTGGCCGGTGATCTCGAGGGAACCGACGGCGTCGCGGACGAGACCATCACCGAGACCGAGAACCCGTATCGCATCAAGGTGCCTCTCGGCGACAACATCGGCGAGGTGGTGCTCAATGTCAGCCGTGCCCGGGTCAACGAGCGTATGGGTCGTCTTCAGCGCGAGCTCAGAACCCAGACCATCGCGGTCGCGGTGCTCACCCTCGCCACGCTGCTGGTCGCCTTCATCCTGGTCTGGCTGCTGGTCCAGCGGACGCGGCGGGCCGAGGTCAGGCAGCACGAGGCTGAGGAGCTGGCCTCCCTCGGCACCCTCGCGGCCAACCTGGCGCACGAGATCCGCAACCCGCTCAACTCGATCAACCTCAACCTCGAGCTGCTCGGTGAGGATCTCACCGACGCCCCCTCCGATGCCCAGTCGTCGCTCGCCGTCACCCGCACGGAGGTCGGCCGACTGGCCAAGCTGGTGAGCGATTTTCTGACCTATGCCCGTCCGTCTGAGCCGCACAAGGAGTCGGTTCCCGTGCGGGCGCTGTTGACCGATGTCCGAGATTTTCTGCACGCCGAGGCGACCAGCATGGGCGTCCACCTGCGGCTCGCGAGGGACATTCCGGCGGTCAGTGTGAACGCCGACGAGAGCCAGCTCCGGCAGGTCATCCTCAATCTGGTTCTGAACGCG